>NZ_RQVC01000004.1:0-161308 GCF_003992085.1 Veillonella sp. CHU732 | reverse complement strand
ATATGTCTATTTTATTGCAACAAAAAAATGTTGGTGACTACTCTTATATGAGTAGCCCCAACATTTATTATAGAGCCCAAACACAAAAAGACCGCAACATGTTCCTGAACAAACCTAACCACTGTATCAGTTTGAGAAGGAATATGTTGCGGTCTTCCCTTTGCTAGTAAATTCTCGCTACAGGCTACATAGCAGAACTATTTTGCGAACCATTTGGAGTAAATTTTATCATACGTTCCATCTTCACGCATTGCTTTCAAAGCTTCATTAACTTTATCACGTAATGCTGTGTTAGATTTATTGAATCCTAATACGAATGGAGGTGCATCAGTGCCTTCTCCAACTAATTTAAGATCTTTATCTGCACCTTGTTTCAAGTAGTACATAGCCACCGCTTGGTCGATGATAGCACCATCAATTGTGCCGGCTTGCAAAGCCATGAAGATATTGCTATTAGAATCCATTTCTTTTACATCTGTACCAGGGATTGCTTTCGCCATTTCCACAGGAACTGTACCAATTTGAACACCTACACGTTTATTAGCAAGGTCATCCATTTTTTTGATATCTGTATTATCTTTACGAACGATAGTGATAAAACCACCTTCTTTAAAGTATGGCTCAGAGAATGCCAATGCTTTTTCACGTTCTGGTGTAGCATTGATACCCGCTGCGATCATGTCAATATTACCAGATTGTGTGGCTGGAATTAACGCATCGAACCCCATGCTAACAAACTCTAATTTTAAACCTAAACGTTTTGCTACTTCTTCACTTAAATCCACATCAAAACCAATGTATTTATTCGTATTTTCTTCTGCAAATTCAAATGGAGGGAATGTGGTTTCAGAACCAACTTTCAACACCCCTGCTGTTTGTGTTAGTTGCGCTTCTTTTTTATCGCTACCACAACCAGCTAGTAAACCTACACTAAGAACAGCCGTACATAGGATAAGACCTATTTTTTTCATGCTAATCATAATTACCTCCCATAATATATTCACTACTTATGATTATTTATACATAAATTATACCACATAAATATTAAATAGCAAGTATCTTTTATAAAATTCCTATTTATAAGTATACCTGTCTCACTCTAGAAAAGGAATCCCATGTAATAACTACTCATAAAACAGAGGAAAGTTGAAACAAAGCATCAACTTTCCTCTGTTAACATTCTGTTATCTATAGAGGATATAACATATATCCTACTTAAGACCTTGTGACAGAACCTTACCCTTGGTAATACCTATTGATATACAGTATTCAGTATTATAAGAAGTCTTTAATTTTATCTCGTTTACCACGATTACGCAACTTCGTTAAGGCTTTCCCTTCAATTTGACGAATCCGTTCCCGTGTTACATTAAAGAATTGACCGACTTCTTCCAATGTACGTGGTTTGCCATCTTTCAAACCAAAGCGTAATTCTAGCACTTGTTGCTCACGGTCTGTTAAACAACTAAATACTTCTACAATTTGCTCACGTAGTAAGATAAAGCTAGCCGCATCATCTGGCGCCACTGCATCCTTATCTTCTAAGAAGTCGCCTAAATGGGAATCTTCTTCTTCCCCAATCGGTGTTTCCAAAGAAACTGGCTCTTGAGAAATTTTTTGAATTTCACGCACCCGTTCTACGGTAATACCCATACCAGCTGCAATTTCTTCTGGACTTGGTTCGCGACCTAAATCTTGTAATAATTGACGTTGAATACGCACTAACTTATTAATCGTTTCTACCATATGTACAGGAATACGTATGGTTCTAGCTTGGTCAGCAATAGCTCTCGTAATAGCTTGACGAATCCACCATGTAGCATACGTAGAGAATTTATATCCTTTTGTGTAGTCGAATTTATCAACCGCTTTGATAAGGCCTAAGTTACCTTCTTGAATCAAGTCCAAGAACAACATACCACGGCCCACATAGCGTTTCGCAATACTAACCACCAGACGCAAGTTAGCATCGATCAATTTTTGCTTTGCACTATTTCCTAAGCGCACTTCTTTATAGGTAGCACCTTCTGCATTGCCTGCCTCAATTTGTTGCGCCAAAATAATTTCTTCATCACCAGATAGCAATGGAACACGACCAATTTCTTTTAAGTACATGCGTACTGGATCATCGATATTCATCCCTTCAGGAATGGATAAGTCAAGATTAATCTCTTTTTCCTCATCGTCATCTTCCTCAGTGATATCGATGTCACTACTTAAATGCTCCACATCTACATCTACATCTACATCAACTTCCACTTCAAGATCTTTATGCAACAGTTCATCATCATGTAAGGTCAACTCAGTTGCTGACTCATGCCCATCATCTGGAATGACTTCAATGTTCAAGTTATTGAACACTGCATACATACTATCTAACTGTTCTGCCGTTACCTCTACTTGATCTGAAAGTGCATCAGAAATTTGTTTTGACGTAATGACACCATCTCGTTTTGCTTCTTCTAATAAAACCGCTATAATCTCTTGCACTTGCGATTGTTTCTTCTTCTTTGCCACTGTGCTCTTCCTTTCACTACATCAAGACCACTGTCTAATTAATTCCTGTAAATCCTGACACATTCGTAATTCTTCTATAAACCTAGGATCATTAGCCCGACTCAATTGATCTGCTAAGCGACTATGCTCCTTATATTGATTGCGAAGGGATTTTAATCGCACGCTTCGAATTAAACTGTGCAACAATTCCTCATCCATTTCTCGGCCAATCAAAACCGACCATTTGCCAAACATATGCCAAGATTCCGCATCTAAGGATTCCTCTAATAGGATATCTGACAAATTTTCCCCTTGGGCTACCAACTCGCCTATCTTTTCATAATAAGTACTATACATTGGGTGGGTAAAATCTTCCACCCCTATATATTGGCTTACCAGGCTATATATATCATTATCCTTACCTACCCAGTACAGCAATTCTTCTTCATCTGTGAAAGTCTCCTTGGGCACATTCATGGCCTGCTGTTTTAATTCTATATTTCCTTGTCGAAGAAACTGTCTAAAGTAAGTAATAATGGTGCTCACATCTAACCATAATGGTAGTGCCAAGGCTTTTAAATATTCATCACGACGCACTTGGCTTTCATGACCCGCAATGAAGGGGAATATATCTGCCAAGACAGCCCTCTTTCCTTCTACTGAATTCGTATCGTGGCTGCTCAAGCTTTCATTTAATAAAAACTCAAAATCTCTTGGCGATGTATCCACCAAGTCTTGCCACGCTTGAGGACCATGATTCTTGATAAAATCATCTGGATCCTTTCCATCAGGCATAGATACTACCTTAACAGAAAATTCCGTATTTTGCAACAACTCAATAGCACGCTTAGCTGCCGTACGACCTGCCCCATCCATATCATAGGCAAGAACAACTTCTTCTGCCTGACGCATCAATAGTCGACCGTGGTCTTTCGTATAGGCCGTACCCAACGATGCCACTACATTCGTAATACCTGCATTATGACAGCTCAGTACGTCCATATACCCCTCTACAAGAACAGCCTGTTTCTTTTCACGAATGCTACGGTAGGATTGATAAAAGGCAAACAATAAATGTCCTTTATTAAATATTTCCGTTTCCGGGGAGTTCAAATATTTCGGGTTACTATCGTCAAGAACACGACCACCGAAGCCCAACACACGCCCCTTTCCATCCATGATGGGAAACATCACACGCTTTCTAAAATAATCGTATATCTTGCCTTGCTCATTTTTACGGCACAAGCCTAATTCTAGCAATACATTAGGGTCCACCCCTCGACCCGTAAAAGCACTATATAGCTTATCCCATCCATCAGGAGCAAACCCTAATCGAAACTTTGTAATGGTCTCCATGGATAGTCCACGTTTTAATAAGTAGTCTAGCCCCTCTTTTCCCAATTCTGTTTTCACCAAACAATTATGAAAGAAATTCGTAGCTAGTTCATTCACCTCATACATAGCTTCTAGCCGAGCCATGCGTTTCCTCTCAGCTGACGATACAGTTCGTTCTGGCAAAGCAATGTTGGCACGATTGGCCAACCGTTCAATGGCCTCAGGAAATGTTAAGTTATCATACTTCATCAAGAAACTGATGACATTCCCCGATTCTCGACAACCAAAGCAATAAAAAAAGCCCTTTTCAGGGGTCACACTAAAGGAAGGCGTCTTTTCATTATGAAATGGACAACAACCCCAATAGTTTTTCCCTTTCTTCTTCAGTGGAATATGCTCAGAAATGACAGATACAATATCATTGGCATTTTTGACTTGTTCAATTATGTCATCATTGAAAAACTTGCTCATGTCCCTCTCCTAAGCTATGTACTACCGTGTATGCATCAAAATATAGCGTCTATGTATACGTTCTCTATCTATACTATTCTACATAAACAAAAAAACTCCTACTTGGAAATACTTTCTTTTTCTTCACATTATATATGCAATTCATATATAGTGTGAAAAAAAAGAAGTTAGAGCAGCCAAAGGCTGCTCCAACCACTTATGTAGACTATTTTTTCGCGTAATCTACGACTCGTGTTTCACGAATAACCACAACTTTAATTTGTCCTGGATATTCTAATTCATTTTCGATTCGTTTAATGATGTCACGCACCAACAAGTTCGCTTCCACATCATCCACTTTATCTGGTTTTACCATAACGCGAATCTCTCGACCTGCTTGGATCGCAAAGCATTTTTCAACACCTTCAAAAGATTCAGCGATTTCTTCCAACTTAGATAATCGTTTTAAATAATTTTCTAATGTTTCGCGTCTAGCTCCTGGTCGTGCTGCAGAAATAGCATCTGCTGCCGCTACCAATACAGCTTCTACAGATTTAAACTCTTCATCACCATGATGCGCACCAATACAGTTTTGTACTAATGCACTTTCATGATATTTTTTAGCAAGATCTACGCCAATTTCCACGTGAGATCCTTCAATTTCATGTGTTAAGGCTTTACCCAAATCATGTAATAAACCGCCTCGTTTAGCCAGTACTACATCGCAACCTAATTCCGCTGCCATCATACCTGCTAAATGAGATACTTCCACAGAGTGTTTTAACACATTCTGTCCATAACTAGTACGATATTTTAGTCTACCTAAAGTACGAATTACTTCTGGATGTAAGCCATGTACATCTGCTTCAAAAGTAGCTTGCTCACCCGCTTCTTTAACGGTATTTTCCACCTCACGGCGTGCTTTTTCAACCATTTCCTCGATACGAGCTGGATGGATACGTCCATCTACAATGAGTTTTTCCAAGGCAATTCGTGCTACTTCACGGCGAATTGGATCAAATCCGGATAAAATAACTGCTTCTGGTGTATCATCAATAATTAAGTCGATACCCGTCAACGTTTCTAACGCACGAATATTACGGCCTTCACGACCGATAATACGGCCTTTCATCTCATCATTTGGCAATGTTACAACAGACACTGTAGATTCTGCCACATGGTCAGCCGCACATCGTTGAATGGCCATAGAGATAATTTCTCTGGCATTCTTTTCCGCCTCTTCTTTTGCTTGTTGCTCAAGATCTTTAAGCATCACAGCAGTATCATGACGAATTTCTTGTTCTACTTTTGTCAGTAAAATTTGTTTTGCTTCATCGAATGTTAAGCTAGAAATGCGTTCTAACTCTTCCATTTGTTGTTGATGTAATACTTCGATTTTTTCTTCCGCTTTTTCTAGATTGCGTTCCTTGTGATGCAAGGACTCTTCTTTGCGTTCAATACTGTCTAGTTTTTTGTCTAATTGCTCTTCTTTTTGTAAAATCCGTCGTTCAAGACGTTGTAATTCATTACGTCTGTCACGATTTTCTTTATCCACATCAGCACGCAATTTATGAATTTCTTCTTTTGCTTCCAGTAACGCTTCTTTTTTCTTAGACTCCGCTAAGCGCTCGCCATCAGCAACAATACGTGCAGCTTCTGTTTCCGCTTTGTTTAGCTTACCTTCTGCAATATTGCGGCGCAATAAATAGCCTACTCCAAGACCAATTAATACCATGACTACGGCAATAATGCTGTATTCTAAAATCGTGTTCACCTCCCACTTGCATAAAAAAAGGAGAAGTCGATACATCCGCTTCCCCGGTTTCTCGCCCATTTTGCTTTCAAATTTTATTTTGCTTATTATTAAGGCTATTTTAATTTTAGTTCATACACCGTGGAATGTCAAGACAAAGCCCCTACTCTAAGTAGGGGCCCCATTCATAACAAATAGATTGAATTGTACTCACTGCGAATCCACGATTCTTTAGAAAATAAATTATTTTTTTCTTACTAAACTTATCTTCTTCGCCCTCTTCGATGGCTGCTAACCGCTGCTCATCGGATATGTGAAATCGTTGATCTAATAGTTTTACCGCTACCGACCATTCATCATAGTCATCTAATACATAAGATACAGCAAGACCTCGTTCCCGCATTTTTTCACGAATATAATAGATACTATACTTTTCTGCCTCCATATAGGCACGCAACGCTTCAACCGACAATTCTTCATCGTCTAAGTACGATAAGGATAGAAGTTTTTTTTCTACATCGTGAATCAGTTCACTAGGCACAGAACGTTGAGACAGTTTTCGTCTCAGCTCTAGCGTACTTAAGGACCGTGGTCCTAATAGCCGCAAAGCTTGTTCCATGACCGATGCAAAAGTCCACTCCTGCTCTTTCGATGTACGAAATGCCATTATTCCATATCCACAGTTTCAGTAGTTGCTACTTCATCCACTTCTTCATCATGACCAAGTACATTCAATGGTTCTGCTGCTAATGTATCACGAATGATAGAGTCAATTTCTTGAGCAATTTGAGTGTTTTCTTTCAAGAATACTTTGGCTGCTTCTTTACCTTGACCCATACGTTCCCCATTATAGGAATACCAAGCACCAGATTTTTTGATGACTTCAATATTCGCACCGATGTCAATCAATGTACCTTCATAGGAAACGCCTTCACCGAACATCAAATCAAACTCTGCCACTTTGAATGGAGGAGCTACTTTATTTTTCACAACTTTTACTTTTGTACGGTTACCGACATGTTCTTTAGCAGAAGTCAACGCTTCCCCTTTGCGTACATCTAAACGAATCGTAGAGTAGAATTTTAAAGCACGGCCACCTGTAGTTGTTTCTGGGTTACCAAACATAACGCCCACTTTTTCACGCAATTGGTTAATAAAGATAATAACCGTTCTAGTTTTACTGATGGAGCTTGTTAATTTACGTAATGCTTTACTCATCAAACGCGCATGTACCCCAACGTGAGCATCTGTCATTTCACCATCAATCTCTACTTTAGGTGTTAAGGCCGCCACGGAGTCCACAACAATTAAGTCTACTGCACCAGATCGTACCAAAGCCTCTGTAATCTCCAAACCTTGTTCACCATTATCTGGTTGGGAAATCAACAAACTATTGATATCTACGCCTAATTTTTTCGCATACACTGGATCCAACGCATGTTCTGCATCGATGAAAGCAACGACACCACCATTGCGTTGTGCTTCTGCTGCTGCATGTAAAGCCACCGTAGTCTTACCAGAAGATTCTGGTCCATAAATTTCAATAATACGGCCCCGTGGGAATCCACCTACACCGACGGCCAAATCCAAGGCCAATACGCCTGTAGAAATGACTTCAATGTTCATTTTATCAGCCGCTTCGCCCATGCGCATGATCGCACCTTGACCAAAATCTTTTTCAATTTGTTTTAAAGCCCCTTCTAAGGCTCTCATACGATCTTCTTGAGATCCGCTTTTCATATCAATTGCTGCTTCTTTTGCTTTATCCTTTGCCATTGTTCTACCTTTCTATTAATTCTTTATATACATATTGAATCGCTCGTTCCGCTACACTCTTACGGATACTGTCACGATCCCCTATAAATATCTCTTTATGTACAGTAATACCTCGTGGTGTACCAATGCCGATATACACAAGACCTACTGGTTTTTCTTGACTGCCACCACCGGGACCTGCTATCCCTGTGGTCGCAATGGCATAATCTGTACGTAATACACGAAATACACCTTCAACCATTTCCTTAGCCGTTTCTTCACTGACAGCACCATATGTTGCCAATGTCTCTGATGATACACCTAATACTTGTTCTTTCACCGCATTTGCATAGGAAATCACACCACCCTGATAATATCCACTGCTACCACCTAAGTCAGTCAATATTTTTCCTACTAGGCCACCTGTACAAGATTCAGCAGTTCCTATGGTAACGCCTGTTGTTAGAGCCACCTTGTGAAAGTCTTCCAACACCGATGTATCTAAACTACGGATACCTTCCAAGCGTTCTAATAGGATAGACCTCCATGGTCCTAGCTTTTCCTGACAGTCTTCTTTTGATTCGCCTTTTGCAGTTAAACGAATTTCAATATATCCTGGTTTGATCAATAGTGCTATGGTTGGGTTCTGCTGATTCTGAATCAAGTCTTGCAATAAAGTCTCTAGTTGCATTTCACGATATCCATACACAGCATACCGTTCAGAATAAATCATTCCTTGCTGTCCAAAACGTTGCTCTAAAAAAGGACTCACACTTTCTATAAAAGTTCCTTGTAATTCTGATGGAGGACCTGGTAACAATACATATACCGTATCATCCTGTTCCACTACCACTGCTGGTGCCACACCTACTGGATTATGTAGTATCTTTGCCCCTTCTGGCAAATACCGATCTCGGTCAGATGTGTAAGGTTTCACCCTACCTTGTTTCTCATAAAAAGAATCTACCTCACAACCTGCTTCTTCGTGAAATACCAAAGGTAATCCTAGCGCATCTGCCAAGGATTTTCGAGTTATGTCTCCTTGGGTAGCTCCTAAGCCACCAGAGCTAATCACAATATTTGCTCGCTCCCCTGCTCGTTGAAATACCTCTTTCATACGCTCAGGATTATCCCCCACTGTCGTTTGATATGCCACAGAATAGCCACGATTGTTCAGTTCTTCGCTGAGCCATTTTACATTTGTATTGACAATATGTCCTAGTAATAATTCTGATCCTGTAGAGATTAATTCTACGATCATGCTATCACCATCCTATACAGTTTCTACTACCACGTCATAAGCGAAACCTTGTGATACTTTTACAGTCACAATATCGCCATCAGAAAGTCCTGTTACATCTTCTACATACATGTTACCATCTACATCTGGAGCCTGCATTTGCAAACGCCCACGAGCCAAAAATTTTCCCGGCTCTACTTCATCGATGGCTTCAATTAGGCCTTGATGAATCGTTCCCTCTAAGTCACGATTATGTTCCTCTGAAACTTGTGCTTGAATCGCCATTAATGTATGGTACCGCTCTTCTTTTACTTCTTCAGGAATTTGGTCTTCCATCATACCTGCTGGTGTACCATCCTCTTGAGAGTACGTAAATACACCCATGTGGTCAAATCGAATATCTTTGACAAAATCTGCCAACTCTTGGAATTGTTCTTCTGTTTCTCCAGGGAACCCAACAATAAGGGATGTGCGCAATGTAATATGCTCGCTGCGATTGCGGATTTTATGTAACAAGGCTACAATATTTTCCCGCGTATCCTTACGGTTCATACGTTGTAACACAGTATTGTTAATATGCTGTAGGGGCATATCGATATACTTGCACACCTTTGGTTCTGTCATGATGGTTTCTAGCAATTCATCAGAGAAATGTTTTGGATACAAGTACAACATACGAATCCATTCGATGCCTTCAATCTTCGCCAATCGTTTCAACAACTCTGAAAGTAACGGCGTACCATTGTTCAAATCAGCTCCATAATACGTTGTATCTTGAGCAATTAATACTACTTCTTTCACACCTGCTTCTGCAAGCTGTTGTACTTCTCGTTCAATAGACTCCATAGATCGACTGCGATAGGCCCCACGTACTTTCGGAATGATACAGAACGTACATCCATTATTACATCCTTCAGAAATTTTTACATAGGCACTGTAGTCCGGTGTCGTCATCATACGTGGCATGCCTTCATCATACATATTTGTCATACTATCCATGATACAAATACGTTGACCTTGTTGAATGGCCTCCACAGCTTCCATGATACGATTCCAAGATCCTGTTCCAATGAGGGCATCAATCTCTGGAATTTCAGTAAACAATTCTTCTTGATATTGCTGACTTAAACAGCCCGCTACGATAAGACCTTTACAGTCCCCATATTGTTTATATTGACCAGCCTCTAATATAGTATTGATCGATTCTTCTTTTGCTTTCTCGATAAATGTGCATGTGTTGATAATAATAATTTCTGCTTTTTCTAACTCTTCTGTAATTTCATAGCCATTATCTTGTAACGCTCCTAGCATCACCTCTGTATCCACCAAATTCTTGGCGCAACCTAAACTAATGTAACCTAACAACTTACTCATGGTGTATCCTTTCTAAAACGCACTTGTCGTATCCATTCTTGTAATATCTTATCTTGCTCTTCTTTCACAATCTCTGCATTCCATAACACGAGATGATTGCCCTGTCGGTCTTTATGAGATTCCACCGTTTCTCTGGTTGGCAAATAATACCTATCCCCCTCTTTCAATACAGCTTGTACCCGTTCTGAAAGTAGCCAACTTACAAACGCTTCACTTTCACCAACATTACTGGATCCTTTTAGAATCCCTACGCCCATCAAATCATAAGGAGTACCTTCCCTAGGATATAAAATCGTCAAAGGATATTTATGAATCTCATATAATTTGGCATCCGAATAATGTCCTACACTGACCTGTACATCTCCAATAGCAGCCATGCGCACTGAAGATGGCAAGGCTTTTGCATACTGCACAATACGTGGCCGCAAACTATCAAAATAGGAGATAGCACCATCTAGTCCATAGATAGCACCAAAACTATTCAATAAAGTAGTGGCCGATGCATCGGCTACAAAATCAGTGACCGCTATACGCCATGGGCCCGTATAAGCTAAGGAAAACCAAGTGTTAACATATTTCCCCTGACTGCTATAGAAGGTATCGTGTAAGGCTAAGACATAAGGATCATACCATATCCCTACCCATTGCTCATCCGGACCGTGGAATACTGTATCTACCGAATACGTTAAAGTGATTGGCAATCTACGAAAGGCTCCATGCTCAACACCTTCACTGAGATTGGATTTTGTAGAAATCACAAGATCCCCTTGTTGCTCTGCTTCTGGTAAAGCTAACCGTGTACCCATTTGGTTCTGCGGTATGGGAATAACATGTACTCTTACTTGTGCCTCTCTTTCGTAGGACTGTCCTATAGCCGTCATGACTTCAGGGTCCCCATCTGTATAGATAGTAATTTCTGCTCTTGTAGAAATCACACGTTGATCCACTTGATCTTGTTTCATATCATTAAGCCACAAGCCTACACTAAACATACCTACTACTACAAGTACATACACCATAAGCAATCGTAACCGTTTCATAGATTCACCTCCTTTACCTATTAGAGATACCTAACCAAAATTCCTTTTTTTCATGCCTTTATTTTTTCGATTTCCTATACCAATTTTAGAACCACTATTTGTACGTCGTTCCCCTTGCACAGGCCCTTTTCCTCTATTTGTCGCTTTCACTCCACCCTTAGCTGAAGTTCTAGTACTATCAGATTTTGGTGCATTCCGTTTTATACATCGCGGAGGAATTAAGCATAATGGTCCAAAACCGATTAAATCTCTGCGATTTGCTTTGATTAAGGCTTCTTTTACTAATTCGTAATTATCTTCTCGTTTATATTGCATCAAGGCTCGTTGCATAGCTTTATCTCTGCCTTTTTTAGCCACATACACAGGCTCACCTGTAAGGGGATTGATTCCTGTGTAATACATGGCAGTCGATAAGCTACCTGGGGTAGGAATAAAATCTTGCACCTGTTCTGGAGTCATATTTTGATCTCGCAAAAACTCTGCCAATTCAATAGCATCTTCTAATGTACAACCTGGATGAGAACTCATAAAATAAGGCACCAAAAATTGTTGTTTACCTAATTTGCGATTCGCCTCATCAAACCAAGATTTAAATTTTAAGAAGTAACTTTTATTGGCTTTCCCCATGATGGTTGTTACATGCTCGGATACATGTTCAGGGGCAACTTTTAATTGACCACTTACGTGATGTTCGCACAATTCTCGAACGAAGTCTTTGTTATGATCGTCCAATACATAGTCATACCGTAACCCAGAGCGAACGAACACTTTTTTTACGCCTTTTACATTACGTACTTTTCGCAAAATGCTCACATAGTCATCATGATTCGTATTTAACTGAGGACATGCTTTGGGCGCAGCACATGTTTTCCCCTTACAGGCACCTACTTTTAACTGTTTATCGCAAGCAACATGACGGAAGTTTGCCGTAGGGCCTCCTACATCGTGAATATACCCTTTAAACCCATCCATGGTAGTCATGCGGCGAGCCTCATCTAAAATCGACTGATGACTACGATTTTGAATAATTCGCCCTTGATGGCTTGTAATCGCACAGAAAGAACAACTACCAAAACAACCACGATGGCTAGTAATACTAAACTGTACTTCTGCTAAGGCAGGTACTCCGCCAGCCGCATCATACATAGGATGCCATTTTCTCATATAAGGTAAACTATAGACATGGTCCATTTCTTCCTGTGTTAATGGTAAGGCTGGGCTATTCTGCACTATATACCGATTACCATGCCCTTGCACCACTGTTTTCCCATAGTATGGATCTTGCTCATCAAATTGCATTTTAAAGGCTTTAGCAAAGACTTCTTTGTCTGCTGATATAGCTTCATACGATGGGCATTCAATAGCATTCTCCGGCACTGTATTGGCAACATAACAAATCCCTTTGATGGCAGGTAATCGTTTTTGCAATTGGTCTTTATCTAAGGCTTCGGCGATTTCACGGATTTGCTTTTCTCCCATACCATAGATAAGGACATCTGCCTTACTATCCATCAAAATAGAGCGGCGCACCGTATCGGACCAATAATCATAATGGGCAAATCGTCGCAAACTGGCTTCAATGCCGCCAATAACAACAGGAACCCCTTTAAAAGCCTCTCGCATACGATTCGCATACACCACCGTAGCTCGATCTGGGCGCCGCCCAGATTCGCCACCTGGAGAATACCCATCATCACGGCGATGTTTCTTGGCTGCTGTAAATTTATTGAGCATACTATCTAAGTTGCCTGCTGTCACTAGGGACGCCAATCGAGGCTTTCCTAATACCTTAAAGGCATTCACATCATTCCAGTCTGGCTGAGCAATGATACCGACTCGATATCCATAGGACTCTAATAATCTACCAATTACAGTAGGTGCGAAGGAAGGATGATCCACATAGGCATCTCCGCTGATAATGACAAAATCAAGTTCAGCCCACCCTCGTTCGTCCATTTCTGCTTTTGTAGTAATTAAATATTGTTCTTTCATTGTATTCCTTATACTGTATTACACAAAAAATAGCCAACCTAAAAACAGAATAATCAGCAGCAAAATACCACCTACTACAAATCGTTCTATCATCATCGTTTTTTGTCGTTTTGCCTTACGACTTTCATAGGTTAACCGTTGTTTCGGCGCCTCAATCAATTCCTGTTCTCGAAAGGCATCAGCCTTCTCTTGTTCTTTTGATACCATTCTGCGTTTGGGAATCGTCAAGGATTCACCCATTCTATTTTTAAAAGTATCCACCAATCGACGACTATCTAAGCCCAGTAGTTCACTATAGTTTTTGATGAACCCTTTGGTGTACACACTACCTGGAATACGACTAAACTCATCATGCTCCAAGGCATGTAGGTAGGCTACTTTTATATGTAATACATCTTCAATTTGTTCTAATGTTAAACCGCGTCGTTGACGCTCACGTCTAAGTTCTTCGCCAATCGATGCCATAGAACCTCCTATACGTATAGGTGCCATCTACATAACGCAAATGGCACACTACTCTAATCTACTGTAAAATTTGGGAAATATAGTTCTCTAATTTGATCTTCTCCCATTAAAATATCGCGACCTTTACTACTATTCGTAGGAGGTCCAATAATTTTCATATCTTGCATAGTATCGATTAAACGACCGGCTCTAGAAAAACCAACTCGTAATCTACGTTGCAAAATAGAGGCTGACGCACTACGTTGTTCTAGTACAATTTGTACAGCTCGCTCCAACAATTCATCTTGTTCCTCATCACTGCTGACGGCATCAGAACTTTCAGCACCTTTATCTGTTTCTGCCATCATCACTTCATCATATTCTGGCTGACCCTGTCCTTTGACAAAAGCAATCAATTCTTCCACCTCTTCATCAGAAATGAAGGCCCCTTGAATACGAATTGGTTTATTCGCTCCTATAGGATTAAATAACATATCGCCACGACCTAATAGACGTTCTGCTCCTGCTTGGTCCAAAATGGTGCGAGAATCAATTTGAGTAGCCACTGTGAAAGCAATACGACTCGGCACATTAGCTTTAATTTTGCCTGTAATCACATCCACCGATGGACGTTGTGTTGCCAATACCATATGAATTCCTGCGGCACGTGCTTTTGCGGCTAATCGATCAATGGATTCTTCCACATCTGGATTGGTCATCATCAAATCAGCTAACTCATCGATAATAATTAAAATGAGAGGCATCGATTTGGTTGGATTTTGCTTATTATAGCTAGCCACGTTACGCACGCCTGCTGTGGCTAATGTCATATAGCGGGCATCCATTTCACGAACTGCCCACCGTAATACAGCAGCCGCTTTATTCATATCTGTTACCACTGGCAACATCAAGTGTGGAATACCGTTATACACAGATAACTCTACCATTTTAGGGTCTACCAAAATCAATTTCACTTCATCTGGCTTACGACTAAACAAGATGCTAGAGATCAATGTATTGACACAAACAGATTTACCAGACCCCGTAGAACCTGCCACCAATAGATGTGGCATTTTAGCCAAGTCCGTAATAACCGGCATATCTGCAATATCTTTACCAAGGCCTACCGGAATACCACCACTCGCTTGTTGGAACTCTTCACAGTCCAATACATCTCGTAAATGAACAGAAGACACATTTTTATTAGGAATTTCAATGCCTACTGCAGACTTTCCTGGTATAGGTGCTTCCATACGAATATCAACGGCTGCCAAGCTCATTTTTAAATCATCTTGTAAACCCATAATTCGGCTTACTTTTGTCCCTTTCGCAGGTTCTAATTCATACCGTGTTACCGTTGGACCTTGGGTAGCATTCACCACTTTTGCTGTAATACCAAAATTATCTAATGTTTCTTCTAGCAAGACTGCATTATGAGCCACTTCTTCACTGGTTACAGGATTAGATTTTCCCTGTGAAAGCATCGTCAACGGAGGATATTGATAAGGCTTTTCTATCGTCCTAGGACGCGCCACACCATCCGTGTTCACAGCTACTGCTGCAGTATCTTCTTTCGTAGTTTCAATGGTTGGTACTTCTACCAAGGACCCTACATAATTAGTAGTTTGCAAAAATGATGGTGGAGTTATAGGTTCCAACTCGGTAAATACCTCTGTAACATGGGGCTCTTCATCTACATCTGTAGTATATATCTCTCCTGATGTATCCTCTGTAGCTGCTTCTGCACTATCTACCATCGGAGGTGCCTCTACTGATTCTACTTCGGAAGCACTCGTCACTACTTCATCTTCACGGATATGAGGCTCCGGAATATACGCTTCTTCATCCTCATAGTCTTCCATAGGAGGCTGCATAATAGTCACATCTTTACTAGGCTCCATGGCTTCTAATTCTGCTGTATCTATCATTGAGTCTGATGGTTCCATAGACTCTACATCGACTACACTAGGTTCCGATACTTCTACCGTCGTTGTATAGTCCATCTTGCCCTGAATTTCTGCAACTGTATTGGGTTCCACTTCTATTTCATCAGATGAGGCTTCTGTTTTAGGGTACCTCGTATCCTTTTCACGATCATAGGCCTTACGACGTTCTTCTCGCCACTCCTCTTGCCATTCATGCACTTGCTCACGAATAGCACTAGCTGTTTCTGTAGCTTTTTCTTGTGCTATTTCAAGTCCTACACTAGCCTTGTCTTTCGCTTTATGCAATCCTTCACGTAGTGACAGTTTAGTAATTCCTAGTACACAGGCAATACCTATAATTGCAGATAATAAAATACCGCCCACATCTCCTACTAAATTTCTAAACAGAGACCCTAGTAAACCACCAACTACACCACCATTCTCTGTTAGTGTTGTGGTACTTAGTTCATCACCATTATTTACTTTCCACAGTACCAGTTGTACTAATACAACCAATAACACTCCTGTATATAGCAACCCTTTTCTCGTAATCGCTGCTAAAGATCCTTTATATAGCCAGCACCAACCATTATACAGAACCCATAGGGCTACCACCCAACCGCCTAGGCCAAACCCATAGGAAAAAATACCACTAATAATACTGCCCCATATGCCAGTTTCCACTCCAGCCATGCCGATAAGAGCCAGTATGGCAAAGCCCATAAGAACTAGGCCTTTAATTTCACTCCGAACACCTTTCGTCTGTGCCTTGGCCTGTTTCGTTGCACCTGTTTTACTTTCCTTTAGGGGAGTAGATCGTTTCGATTGTACCTTTTGCCCTCCTCGTGAGGACCTACCTTTCTTTTCCTCTGCCATTTCTAACTCCAAAATTCCGTTTCTATCATATACCTTAGTACTTTATTATACCATTTCCACCTATGAAAGTATATCGAATATCCTCAAAAACAATACTGTTCTCCCTGTGGTAATCCTCATCGTTTACGGTCTTCCCAGACTTTCACAAGTTCACGTTCACGACCACGTTCCAAAGGGTTATAAAATTGCTCATCCACCAACGCATCCGGCAAATATTGTTGCACCACATAGCCATTCGGATAGTCCTGTGCATAGCGATAGCCAACTCCATGTCCTAATTGTTTAGCACCTCCATAATGAGCATCTCGTAAATGTTTCGGCACCTCACCTTGCTCCTTATGGCGCACCGCATGGATAGCTGCATCAATTCCTAGGTAGGCACTATTGCTCTTAGGTGCTAAAGCTACATATACAGCAGCCTCTGATAATATAATGCGCGCCTCTGGTAGGCCCACCATATGGGATGCTTGGGCCGCTGCATTTGCCACTACCAAGGCTTGTGGATCTGCTAGTCCTACATCTTCTGCCGCACAAATAACGATGCGTCTAGCAATAAATACAGGATCCTCTCCTGCCTCAATCATACGAGCTAAATAATATAGCACCGCATCTGGATCAGAGCCACGCATACTTTTAATGAAAGCAGAAATTACATCATAGTGATTATTCCCTTTCTTATCATATCGATACACTCGTCGACCTAGTACTTTTTCTACAGTTTCTATGGTGATTTCTCCACCAGATCGAACCATTGCTCCCACTTGCTCTAGAATATTCAGAGCCATACGGGCATCTCCATCTACAAAGCGGCCAATATCCTCTAACAGATCATCTGTCACCATTAATGCTTTCTTACCTAGACCATACTCCTCATCTGTTAAAGCACGACGTAAGATAGCCACTAATGCCGTAGCATCTAATCGCTCTAAGGTAAGCAAACGCAATCGAGATAAAAGAGGTCGATTCACTTCAAAGAAAGGATTCTCTGTGGTAGCACCAATTAAAATAATTTGACCACTTTCTACAGAAGGTAACAATACATCTTGCTGACTTTTATTGAAGCGATGAATTTCATCTAAGAATAAAATTGTACGTTGTTGCAAGGAATTACGAATCCGTATCGCTTCTTCGATAGTACTACGAAGTTCACCAATTCCCACATTGGTCGCATTAAGCATGACAAAACGGCTACTTGTCAGTTCCGAAATAATTTTTGCTAACGTAGTCTTACCTGTCCCCGATGGTCCATATAGCAATAAGGAGGGTACCTTATCTTCTTCAATCATGGAACGAAGAAATGTACCTGGCCCTACCACTTGTTCTTGTCCAAAGAAATGGTCCAATGAACGTGGTCGCATACGCACTGCTAAGGGTTCAAATGGATCCACTGGTTCCATATTCTCAAACAAATTCATCACAACACCTCCCTATATCTACCATCATATATTGACAACTGCCACCCTGCATGCACTAGTACAAACATATATACTTATACCTAGTTGATGCCTAGACTTCCTTATTGGTACTCTTAATAAACAATTCCTGTATCGTTTGCACACTCAGCTGAGCCACAAACTTATAGAATCCTCATTCTACGACAAATACTTTCTGCACTTTATTATACATACATCTAGTTATATAGTCTATATGTTCTTATTAATACAAAAAAAATAAACCACCATAAGGCGGTTATAAAGACCCCACTATGCCGTATCCATACCGTGTTTTGATCCTGCAAGGGCAGGTGGGTTTCCTCCTTGTAAGATTACAGTCCTCGTAGAGGCAGAGTGCCCTTACAAGAGTGAGAATCCCTAAGTTAAAATGTTGGCTCAAAACTGCGATATAACACGCACATAGCAGGAATTTCTTTACCCATAGTATAGCAGAAAGGAACAGGCATTTCAAGAAGAAATACACCGTTCCTCACCTTACAAGTATAACAATTTTCTATTGGACAAATTCAGTTATACTAGCCTTTCTTTTGTTACATCTGTTTTGATGTGTAATTCACGCAATTGTTTTGGCGCTACTTCAGATGGAGCTTGGCTCATCAAGTCGGACGCACTTTGTGTTTTAGGGAATGCAATCACGTCACGAATGGATTGACGTTTCGCCATCAACATAACAAGACGATCTAATCCGAACGCACATCCACCATGTGGAGGGGCACCGTATTCGAAAGCATCTAACATAAAGCCGAATTTAGAACGACTTTCTTCTGTGCTTAAGCCGATCGCATTGAATACTTTTTCTTGTACATCAGATTGGTAAATACGGATGGAACCACCACCGATTTCCACACCATTCAATACCATGTCGTAAGCGATGGCTTTCACAGCACCTGGATCAGTAGCTAACAAATCCATATCTTCTTCACGTGGAGATGTGAACGGATGATGCATTGCCACAAAGCGTTTATCTTCTTCGTCGTATTCAAACATAGGGAAGTCAGTTACCCACAAGAATGCCAATTTATTTTCATCGATTAAACCACGGCGTTTACCCATTTCAAGGCGTAATTCACCAAGAGCTTTCGCAACTACAGCTGGTTTGTCCGCAATCATCAATACCAAGTCACCTGGCTCTGCGTTCATTTTTGCACCAATATTACGAACAGTATCTTCACCTAAGAATTTCATGATTTGAGATTTGATCGTGCCATCTTCATTGAAACAAGCCCAAGCCAAACCTTTGGCACCATAGATGCCTACGAAGTTTGTCAAATCATCTAATTCACGACGTGGAATACCTGCATAACCTTTTACAACGATACCTTTTACTTGACCGCCATTATCGATAACGGAGCGGAATACTTTGAACTCTGTATCTTGCACACAGTCAGTTACATCTGTAAACTTCATATCAAAACGGATATCCGGTTTATCAGAACCATATTGATTCATCGCATCATCCCAAGTCATGCGAGGCATTGGTAATGGAATTTCCACATCTTGTGCCGCTTTAAATACATGGGCAATCATTTGCTCTTGCATGTTCAAGATTTGCTCTTGGTTCATGAAGCTCATTTCGATGTCCAATTGTGTAAATTCAGGTTGACGGTCTGCACGTAAATCTTCATCACGGAAACAACGAGCAATTTGGAAATATCTTTCATAGCCAGCAACCATCAAAATTTGTTTGAAAATTTGTGGAGATTGTGGCAATGCATAGAATGTACCAGGATTTACACGAGATGGAACTAAGTAGTCACGAGCTCCTTCTGGTGTACTTTTTGTCAACATTGGTGTTTCAATTTCCAAGAAACCATTGTTATCAAAGAAATCGCGCATCGCTTTTGTCACTTTATGACGCAAAATTAAGTTTGCTTGCATTTCTGGACGACGAAGATCTAAATAGCGATATTTTAAACGAATATTTTCATCTACATCGATATTGTCTTGAATATAGAATGGAGGGGTTTTCGCTGCATTCAATACACGCAATTCTTCACAGTACATTTCATATTTACCAGTTGGTAAGTTAGGATTCACAGCTGCTGCATCACGTTCTGTAATTGTACCGCGTACGCACAATACATATTCATTACGTACATCTTCTGCTTTATGGAAGGACTCCATATTGTGATCAGGAGATGCCACGATTTGCACAACCCCAGAGCGGTCACGTAAATCAATAAAAATCAATCCACCATGGTCACGACGGCGCTCTACCCAACCGCAAAGAACCACTTCTGTTCCTACTTGTTCTGCACCGATAGTCCCACAATGATGCGTACGGTGTAAACCTTTCATAGTTTCCATTCTAATTTCCTTTCACTAACTCAGTTATACGGTTTGTAATCTCAGCTAAGGACACCGTTTCTTGTTCAGATGTATCCATATATTTTAAGATAACCTTACCTTCAGCTAATTCATTATCACCAATTATAATAACATATTTTGCGTTAATTTTGTTAGCATACTTCATTTGGCTCTTCATAGATTTACCAGAACCTTCCATTTCTGCCTTCACATAGGCATTGCGCAAAGTATTCGTAATTCTGAAAGCCTCTTTTTGTGCCATTTCTCCTAATGCTACTACGAAGACGGAATCTTCTTGTGTTGGCTCTGGTAATAAACCTTGTTTTTCCAATGCCAACAACAAGCGCTCCATGCCCATTGCAAAGCCTACCGCAGGTGTATGTGGACCATCTAGTTCTTCTACAAGACCATCATAACGTCCACCACCAGCAACTGCACTTTGAGACCCCAATGGAGTATATTGTACTTCGAAAGCAGTTTTCGTGTAATAATCTAAGCCACGAACCAAGCGTGGATTTAAGCTGAATTTCTCGCCAGCGGCTGTTAAGTATTCTTTCACGTGATGGAAATGATCTTGACACTCTTCACATAAGTTTTCACTTAACTCCGGAACACCTACTGCCAATTGTTGGCATTTTTCTTCTTTGCAATCCAGGATACGCAATGGATTCTTGTATAAGCGACTTTGACACAGTTCACATAGTTCTTCTTTTTTTGGTTCAAAGAAAGCAATTAATTTCTCTCTATACGCAGGGCGACAAGTTGGACAGCCTACAGAGTTTACTTCTACATTCAAATCTTTTAGACCTAAATCGCGCAATAATTGCAATACTAGGGAAATACATTCTGCATCAGCACTTGGTGCTTGTGTACCCAACAATTCTACCCCAAATTGGTGGAATTGACGATACCGACCTGCTTGTGGCTTGTCGTGGCGGAACATAGGTCCAATATAGAACCATTTTGTAATCGATTCTTGACCATAAATTTTATTTTCCAAATAGGCACGAACCGCAGACGCAGTTCCTTCTGGACGCAATGTATAAGATTGATCTTTTTTATCCCCTGTAGGAAAGGAATACATTTCTTTTTGCACGATATCTGTAGTTTCCCCAATACCGCGTAAAAATAAGCCCGTTTCTTCAAACATAGGCGTACGAATTTCTTCAAATCCATAGGTCTTACATAATCGACGAATGGTATTTTCAATATAGTACCAATTTCCAAGAACACTTGGCAATAAATCCTGTGTTCCTCTTGGTTTTTGAATAGCCACTAGCTGTCCCTCCAATGTTCATTACTTAGTAAAGTACGTTTCTCTAATAGTCGTTGTATATCTTGAATATACGTATCTACATCTTTCGGCATGTATTGTTTTTGTTGCCTAAAATCACTGCCACCTATCCATTTAGACACACTACCAGGTCCTATGGAAAGTATGGACTGACGTTCTTCTATCATTTGTATATTATAGATACTTTCATAATTTGGTAAGGTGTAGCCAATGTTCTCCATTTGCCCCACCATGTATTGTTGACGATACATATAATACGGTATATAGCCTAGTTGCAGCAAAGCTTCATGAGTTTCATCTAACATGGTTTGCACCACATCTTCAGAAGGAATTTCATTGGCAAAGCAACTCCCATATAATGGGCTCCCCTTTTTCAATGCTAACGTATGAATCGTTACATTATGAGGACGTAACTGCTCAATGTATTGCACATTCTCTTCCATATTTTTTACTGTTTGACGTGGTAATCCTGCAATAAAATCCATATTAATAGAGCAATCTGTATGTCTTGCCACATAGTCATACATGGCTAGAAACTCTGCTACGCTATGACCTCTGCCAATGATACGTAACAACTCATCCTGCATCGTTTGAGGATTCAAGCTAATCCTAGTCACACCAGCATCTACAATAGATTGAACCTTGTTAGCATTCAATGAGTCAGGACGGCCTGCTTCTACAGTAAACTCACGGCCCTTTGGAATCACAGTTCCCAATGCATGCACAATATGGTGAAAATCTCCATCTTCTAAACTAGTGGGAGTTCCTCCACCCATGTATAACGATTGTACCTCTAAACCATGTGTTTTAACAAGTCTTTTCATATGTTCTATATCACGATGATAGACATCTACAAAGTCCTGTACCTTTCCATAGTTCTGTATGAGTCCATAGGGGAAGGAGCAATAGGTACAATGAGTTTCACAGAAAGGTATGCCACTATACAAACTGATCGCCTTAGGAGATTGTTGTACATGTGCCACATACGGGCGTTCCAACACTGCCACTTGCTCTAATAATTTCCACTTCACATGGCTAATGCTATGAGTGCTTTCCAGCTCTTGCCGAACTCGGTCTATATCACCTAAAGAATCCCATAATTTATGGGTCAACTTAGTAGGACGTACGCCTACTAAGGTGCCCCATAAACTAGTCCTCACACCCAATATACGCCTAAGCTCTGATAAGACTTCTCTGCCTATCACTTTTCGCCCATCTACAGTATCTTTTCCTGAAAGAGACCATATATGGACATACTCTGGGTATAATTCTGATGGTCCCTGTATACTAGTCTCTAACAATTCATGCTGTATCGTCGTATGGCAGAACATCTTGACTATCATACACTTATCAACATAGTCTAAGATTCCTTCAGTACCTGGTGATTTAGAATCGTCTCGGTCCCTCACAATAGCGTCACTTTGCATAGCTGATCTTGGCTCTTGTTCACATAGTAGAGATGCCACTATTCCACTATACGATACATGGATGATAAAGTCTGGATTTTCTTTCGATGAAAATAGTCCCACTGCTCCGCACTGGTGTGCTATGACGGACCCTAACTCTTGAGGCCCGTCATACCAGTATGTATTATGCATGTTCTTTTTCAGCTTCTAAAGCCTTTGCCTCTTCATGACAATCGCTGCAGAAACCATATACTTTTAATTGATGATCAGTTGTGTGGAAGTTTAATTTTTTAGCAATAATAGACTCTAATGTTTCCAACATATCATCTTCAAATTCTTTCACACAACCACATTTCACGCAGATTAAATGATGGTGAAAATGAGCTAGTTCATCGCTATTCAACTCATAACGATTACGACCATCACCAAAATCCAAACGTTTCACTAAGTCTAACTCAGTAAATAAATCCAATGTACGATAAATCGTAGCTAAACCAATATCTGGATTATTCTTTTTCACCAAAATATATACGTCTTCTGCACTTAAATGTTTTTCTTCTGCTTCAATGAAAGTTTGCAAAATAATTTGACGTTGTGTTGTCAATTTGTATTTTTTATCTTTAATACGTTCTTTCAATTTTTCCATTGTTGCTTGTACTTCTGTTGCTTTATCCATGATGTTCCTCTTTCTGTAATACATAATATCTATTAAAATACCATAAGCGTTTCGCTATAATTTGCGCGATAGCTGTCAATGGTACGGCTGTCATCATGCCGATCATACCAAAGAAATAACCACCTACAAAAATAGCAGTAATAATCACTAATGGGGGAAGATTAATGACATGCCCCATAATCTTGGGCATGATGATTTGTCCATCTAGCACTTGCAATACACCATAGGTAATGGCCACTTTCACCGCTAGAGGGCCGCTGATAACAGCAGCTAAAATAATGGCTGGAGCCGCACTAATAAAGGGTCCAATAATTGGAATCCATTCCGCAATACCTGCGAGCACCGCCAACACAAGGGGATATGGTAAATCGTACATATAACACACGATGAAGGTAAGACAAAACATATTGCTTGCTAACAATAATTGTCCTCGTAAATATCCACCTAACGTGCGAAGAATGTCATTCACCACTTCTTCTAGATGAGCTGATGTAGGGCTAGAAAAAATATCTAACACAGCTCGTTTGATGGTGCGTCCATCTTTCAATAAGTAGAATGTTAAAATCGGTACCAATAATAATTGTAATAAGGTACTAGCAAAGGACACGATGGCTAGTACACCACGTTGTGCCAAGTCTACACCATAATTACCAATTTTTATCAAGGTAGTGTTGATAATTCCCTCAAATTGATGAGGTATAATACTTTCCCCATCAATACCTTGTAATCCTTTCACCACTGCTACAAATTGATCTAATACATATGGTAAATTGATTAATAATTTAGTTAATTCGCCGATTACTGGTACCATTACATATCGCACCAACAATGTAGAAATCAATGCTACCACGATAAATGATGGAATGATAGCAATCCATCGTGGACATTGTTTCCAATACCGTCTTGCATACGTTTGCGTCATATTGACTAATGGCCATAATAGCAATGTTAATATGACCGCAATAATCAAAGGAATAACCACTGGTAAGGCGATTAACAAGCCAATACTAGCTAAAATCAGTAAAATACAACGTAACCAATACTGTATGGATTTATTTCCCATCCTATCACCTACCGTACAAATGGATTAGATTGCTTTTCGTCACCAATGGTAGTTTGTCCGCCATGACCTGGATACACCTTTGTGTCATCTGGTAACGTATAAAGTTTTTCTTTAATCCCTTTACTCAACTGTTCAAAATCACCATTGGGAAAATCTGTTCTACCCACTGACCCTTGGAATAAGGTATCACCGGCTAACAAGGTTCCCTCTGTATAATAGCACACACCACCTGGTGTATGACCTGGCGTTTCGATCACAGTAAAAGTAGTATCCCCTAAGGAAATCGTATCGCCCTCTTTCACATAGCGAACATCGTCCACTTCTGCCGTTATATAACGACCAGAATGGGCGCTTAAATTCACCTCTGGATTCGTCAGATACTCCGCATCACCTTCGTGAATATACACTGGCACATGATACGCATCCACCAAGGTTTTTACCGCCCCAATATGATCGCTGTGCCCATGCGTTAATAAAATACCTTGCACTTTGAATTTGTGACTATCTAGAATTTCTTTTAACTTCTCTCCTTCGCCACCTGGATCCGTTACAAGGCACGTATTATCTGCTTCATTATGCGCAATGTAACAATTTGTTCCATACGCTCCTAAGGGCATATAATATAGTTTCATTTGTTAACTCCATTAAAACTCTTTACTACTATCTAATAGAATCGTCACAGGTCCATCATTGACCAATTCCACTTGCATATGTGCTTGAAATTGACCTGTACTCACTATTAAGCCTCTTCCTTTGAAAGCCTCTACTAGCTCCAGATATAAGCACTCTGCCATCTCTGGTGGTGCTGCTTTCATAAAGTTCGGTCGACGACCCTTGCGCGCATCTCCATAGAGGGTAAATTGCGACACTACGCACACCTCACCACCTACGTCTAATACGGATAGGTTCATCTTATCCTGTTCATCTTCAAAGATGCGTAAGTGACTGACCTTATCGCAGATATATTGTATATCCTCTGTTGTATCCGTATCTGTTACACCTACTAGCACTAGAAGTCCTTGCTTCGTACTACCAATAACAGACCCATCTACGGTAACCGAAGAAGAACTCACACGTTGTACAACAGCTCTCATGCTTTCCCTCCTCGATGGACTGAATATACATCTTTCACTCGACGCAACTTCGTCATCACATAATCGAGTTGTGACAAATCTTTAATATCTAACATTAAATGAATAGTTACATCTTTTGCCTCGTCAGTTTTCGCATTAATATTGGAAATGTTAATTTTCATTTCTGACAAGACTGCCATCACTTCCATCAACAAACCACTGCGATCATAGGCATGCACGGACACACTTACTTGGAATTGATCCAGTGTAGCTCCTTCCCAGTCAACCTCAATCATACGATTCAAATCATCTGAGGTATGACCAATATTGGTACAATCTGCACGATGTACAGAAACGCCTCGGCCTCTTGTAATATAACCAATAATATCGTCTCCTGGTACAGGGTTACAACAACGAGCCATACGAACCATCACACCAGCTTCACCTTTTACGAGAACACCACTGCTACTTTTCTTAGATTTTCCTTGATGTACTTTAAGACGGTCGATGACAGCCATCGTATCTTTTCGCTGCTCTTCCTTAGCGACTTCCTGCTTATGAATGTCCACTAATCTGAGCAATACTGTATTCACTGAAAGTCCACCAAATCCAACGGCAGAGTATAGCTCAGCTTCGCCGCCAGCATTCAAAGATTTTCCAATCTTTTCTAAGCGACCATTTTTTGTTAAGTCTTTCCAATCATAGCCTAAGCGTTTCGCTTCTTTTTCTAATAGTTCTTTACCTTTGACGATATTTTCTTCTTTATTTTCTCGCTTGAACCAGTTTCGAATCTTTGTCTTACTTTCTGTAGAGCCCACAATATTCAACCAGTCTAACCGTGGTTTGCCATTTTTAGAAGTGACGATTTCAACGATGTCCCCATTTTGTAATTCATAATCCAAAGGAACAATCTTACCATTAATTTTGGCTCCTACGCATTTATTCCCCACATCGGTATGAACACGATAAGCAAAATCCAGTGGCACTGTGCCTTTCGGCAACTTCATAACGTCACCTTTTGGAGTAAAGACGAATACTTCTCCTGTAAAAACATCTAGTTTTAATGCATTCAACAATTCTTTTGGATCACTGGCATCCTGCCACTCAAGAACTTGACGAATCCAGCCTACCTTTGCATCAAAATCAGCTTCTGCCTTGCCTTTATTACCCTCTTTATAGCGCCAATGAGCGGCTACACCATATTCAGACACACGATGCATATCCCAGGTACGAATTTGAATCTCTACAGGCTGACCTTTTGTGCCTATGACGGTGGTGTGCAAGGATTGATACATATTCGACTTCGGCATCGCAATATAATCTTTAAATCGATACGGCAACGGTTTCCACAAACTATGTACTGTACCTAACACAGCATAGCAATCTGGAATTGTATCTACGATGACACGCACTGCATACAAATCGTAAATTTGCGATAAATCACGATTGTCCTTTTTCATCTTCTTATAAATACTATAAAAGTGTTTGGGACGACCTTTTACATCTGCTTTAATATGAGCATGTTCCAAAGCATCTTTCAAAGTATTCATCGTATCATTTACGATATCCTCACGAGCTTGTCGTTTTTCACTCATCTGTTGTACTAGGTCATAATATTTTTCTGGTTCTAAATAACGGAACGATAAGTCCTCTAGTTCCCATTTAATATTAAAAATACCTAAGCGATGTGCTAATGGCGCAAAAATTTCTAATGTTTCTTGGGCAATGCGCTGTTGTTTATCAGGCCGCATATGCTTTAAGGTACGCATATTGTGCAAGCGGTCCCCTAATTTGATGACCACTACACGCACATCTTTTGCCATGGCTAAAATCATCTTCCGATAATTTTCAATTTGCTGTTCTTCTTTCGTTTGGTACTGAAATTGATTCAGTTTTGTAACCCCATCCACCAAGAACGCCACTTCTGGTCCAAATTGTTCTTCTATTTCTTCTAAGCTTATCTCCGTATCTTCCACCACATCATGTAATAAAGCAGATACCAGGGTGGATCGATCAATTTGTAGTTCGCTCAATATAGTGGCAACCCCTAATGGGTGTAAGATATACGGTTCTCCAGAAGCCCGTTTTTGTGGCGCATGGGCTTTATCTGCCAGTGCAAACGCACGCTCTATGACTGGCCAGTCTTCTTCTGGTAAATAGGACCGAACACGGTCCATAAATTGTCCATATTCTCGTTCTTTATTAAATGTATGCTCCTGAGGGGTATTTATAGTACTTACCATTATGCTCCCTCCTGACTATATGTCATAAACGTCAAGGATGTGTGAAGTTCCAACTTTTGTTGCACATTCACCCAGCGATATACATGACGTCCATCTTCTAATACTTCTTCTTTCAAAATGCCTAATTCCTTAAACACTTCAAGGGCAAGAATAGCTTCTCGAGAAGTCATCTCTTGAGGTCGGCTTTCCAAGGTTTCCCGTTCTACAATATATTTCGGTGCTGTGGGAGATCGGAAAATTTGTTTCACCACCGTATACAATTTACGCAAACTATCTACTTCTAATCGTTCTCGTTGCTGTGAAAGCGGCTCCAAGTCTTGCACAATAAGCTGTGGCGTCACCACACCTTGCCATTCATTTTTCTGCAAGGAAAAGGCTACTTTTACAGGGTCATCAGCAAAGATTTCTTGCATATAATGTTCCCCTTGCCAAGCCACCGCATCAATAGGGCCCTGTTGACCTTGTAGAATAATCTTACAATGATTTTTTTGAAAGCCCATAGGGTAGAGATTCTGTACACGAATCTTAGGAAGGGCAAAAACAGGCGTACTATTGCCCATACCATAAGGCTCCAAGGTAGCAATTTGATCAATCAGGTCAATACTAATATCATCGCTATGCATAGCGCCATCAATGGTAACAATGGGAATATAATCTTCTTCTGTTAACTGCTTACGGCAAAATTCACTAGCTTTTTCACGCAAAGCATCAATCTGTTCTGCTTGTACACTAAATCCTGCCGCCTGTGCATGACCACCAAACTGAATTAATGTATCTCCTGCATAGGTTAACATATCATACATATTACAATGATCAATACTCCGACAAGAGCCCTTGCCTATGCCATCATGGATGCTAATCACCATGGTCGGTTTATAAAAGGCTTCTACTAAACGGGACGCAACGATACCGATAACGCCAGGATGCCAGCCTTCGCCCGCCACCACAATACATTGATCCGCCAAACTTCCTTGTGCTAATACCGATTGATAGGCTTCTTCAAAAATAGCCCGTTCAATCTGTTGTCGCTCCGCATTTGTTTCTTGCAACTCTTCTGCAATATCCATGGCCTCAGCTGGCTCTGTGGTAATCAGCAATTCTACAGCACGCGTCGCATGTGTCACACGACCTGCTGCATTTAATCGTGGTGCTAAGGTAAACCCAATATGACCTGCAGATAACATTTTACCTTCTAAGCCTGCAACTTGCACTAAAGCTTGAATCCCTACATTGGGGGACTCTGTCATTTTACGCAAACCTTCACGGACGATGATCCGATTTTCTCCCACTAAGGGAACCACATCAGCTACCGTACCCAAGGCTACAATATCTAAATCTTCTCGATATTCTTCACCAGTACAACGTTTCCACAACGCTTGGCATACTTTGAAAGCCACACCTACACCAGATAAATTTTTATCTGCATAGGGACACCCTGGTTGTTTATGGTTTACCACCGCTGTAGCTCTTGGTATTTGCGGTGGTGATGTATGATGGTCCGTAATAATCATAGACACGCGATCTCTCACAGCTTCTACAATATCATAGGAACTAATACCACAATCTACAGAAATAATTAAATCTGTTTTTTGAGCAATCAAATATTCCAAAGCTTCTAAGTTGAGACCATAGCCTTCACTTTGTCGCTCTGGAATATAATAGGTTACATTCGCTCCTAAGCGCGAAAAAAAT
The DNA here is from genome assembly GCF_003992085.1 of Veillonella sp. CHU732. NCBI lineage: Bacteria > Bacillati > Bacillota > Negativicutes > Veillonellales > Veillonellaceae > Veillonella > Veillonella sp. CHU732. The sequence continues at coordinate 131,420 of NZ_RQVC01000004.1, read as the reverse complement.
CGGTACATTAGTGATGTAGCAGTAATACCATCCACATCATAATCTCCGTAAATGACAATGGACCCATTCATGGCTAAGACGCTTTCGATTTCTTCCACAGCCTGTGCCATACCTTTTAACATAAAAGGATCTAATAAATCATCCATTGTGCTATATAAGAATGTTCGACCTTCTTCTACAGTGGTAATCCCACGATTTGCCAATAAATGAGAAACAATAGGATGCACTGCTAATCCAGAGGTCAATTGAGATTCTACTTCTTCTTGATGTTCGGCAATTTCCCAACGTTTGCCTTTTTGTTTATATTTTTTCATGCGTACCTCTTGGATGGATTTTTCTTTCATTATCATTATCATTATTATACATGAAAGTCCAAGCATTTTCAATAAGTATCATTATTAAAAATATAATAATTTATTTTTATTATTATCACTTATGATGAAAGTAGAATTTATAATGATACTTCTATATTTCTTAATTATTATTTTCATTTCTTAAAATCTCTATCACAAACGTCAGAACCACGCATATATGAGCCACCACATTTAAAACAGCGCAAAAAAAGATTGTACTGAAATGCACCTATGGCATTTCAGCACAACCTTCTATAAAACCTATTCTAGTTCTAATTATAAAGGATATACATCCATTATTCCTATAGAGTTATATACTACCATTACCTCTATGGAGTCATATACTATCATCATTACAGAGAAATCATCTACTCATGCACTGCGATGACTACACAGGAAGTATTTCTCTATCTACACCATCTTAGATGATTCCAAACAACTTCATGCTTAGGTTACCAAAGAAGAAATGGAAGATATAATTCAATACGGAAATATAAAATCCTACTTTCCACCACGTTACTTGTGGCACGTAGTGACTGCCAAAGAAGATTGGTGTTACCCCAGAGCTATAATGTGTCAACGTACAGCCGGGGCTATTCATCAAGCCAAACATTAAAATCGCATAAGGAATTGGTGCTCCCAAGGCAATTAAGATAGACGCAAAGGCAGAAAATAATGCGGTAATACGAGCGGTACCACTGGCGAAGAAATACTGCGAGTATACAAAGACTAACGAAATAATCAATGCCGCCCACTCCCAAGACATACCACCTAACATAGTGCTGACGAATTTTGCAAAGACAGCTACAACGCCTAATTTACCAAGCAATCCAGCCATACCTACTAGAGTACCCATCCAGATTAAAATATCCCAACCTGTGGTTTCTTTCAAAATATCATCCCATGTAAGACATTCGCTAATGACACAGGCCAATACTGCCATAACCGCAATGACCGTCGCATGTAAACCCGTAATTGTCGTAGTAGACCAGAGTAGAATTGCCCCCACAAAGATAGCTGCTACCTTTTTTTCCATCGTCGTGATCGGACCTAGTTTATCTAACTCTTCACGAGCCATAGCTGGAGCTTCTGGTGTTTCTTTGATTTCAGGTGGGTAAATCTTATAAATAAACCAAGGCATGATAACCATACTGAGCAAACCAGGCAAAGCTCCTGCTAAAAACCACTCCCACCATGTCACAGTGTAGCCAAATAATTTTGCTCCTAAAGATGTAATCAACAAGTTACCACTACAAGCGGTCAAGAATACAGTCACTGTACAGGCATTTACTGTGTGAGCCGTAGTCATTAGGTAGGCTCCCATGCGACGTGCCGTTTCTCCTGGTCTCGAGTCAAAAGCCATGGAAATATTTTGCACGATAGGATAGATAATACCACCTCCACGAGCTGTATTCGATGGGGTAGCTGGAGAAATTATTAAATCAGTCATCGCTAGCGCATAGGCCAAACGTAACGTACTCGTACCGAACCAATGAATTAAGGTATACGCAATGCGTCGCCCTAATCCAGAGTTAATGATTCCTCTAGAAAAGAAGATAGCCGACACGATAAGCCATACATTAGGCTCTGCATAGCCTAATAACGCTTCATTCATCTTAATCGAACTAGTAGCTACTGCCGCCGCAGATCCCATAAATGCCATTACCCCAGTGGGATACGGTCGTAGTATAAAGCCCACAATAGTGGCTGTAAAGATAGCTAATAAATGCCACCCTTGATCAGAAATTTCTGGCGTATGTGGCAAATACCATATGATCAGTGCCACAGCTACCACTCCCAATAGTCTTATTAGTTTATCCATGTAGTATCATCCCTTTCACTATTAACACAGATCCTCCAGAGGTAACAAAAAACCCAGCACCATAAGGGTACTGGGTTCTGTAATCGCCAAATTAACGTTTGGAGAATTGAGATGCTTTACGAGCTTTTTTAAGACCGTATTTTTTACGTTCTTTCATACGTGGGTCACGAGTCAAGAAGCCAGCCTTTTTAAGACCTTGACGAAGTTCGCCATCAACTTCTAATAATGCACGGGACACACCGTGACGAATTGCACCAGCTTGACCGGATGGGCCGCCACCAGCTACAGTTGCCACAACGTCGTATTGTTCTAAAGTATTTGTTAATACCAATGGTTGTTTAACAATCAACTCAAGAGTTTGACGACCGAAATATTCATTTAATTCGCGTTTGTTTACAGTGATTTTACCTGTACCCGGTACCAGACGAACTCTAGCAACGGAAGATTTTCTACGACCAGTGCCGTAGTATTGTGCTACTGCCATTATATGTTCCTCCTCCCGGTATTAACGGATATCTAATTCCAAAACTTCTGGTTTTTGAGCAGCATGTGGATGCTCTGCGCCAGCGTATACATTCAATTTACGGTATTGTTGTGCACCCAATTTATTTTTTGGAAGCATACCTTTAACTGCCATTTCGATTACGCGCTCAGGATGTTTTTCCAACATCATAGCAAGTGTAGTGAAACGGGATCCGCCTGGATAACCAGAATGACGGAAATATTCTTTTTGTAATAATTTTTTACCTGTTACACGAACTTTTTCTGCGTTCACAACGATAACGTGGTCACCAGTGTCTGCATGTGGTGTAAAAGTTGGTTTATGTTTGCCCCGAAGAACTTTAGCAACTTCGGCAGCAAGACGTCCTAAAGTTTTACCTTCAGCGTCAACAACATACCATTTGCGTTCAATATTGTTCGCATTGGCCATAAATGTAGTTTTCATGCTGCTTTCCTCCTAATAACAAGAATGTATTAACAGAAGCAATTGCCACCTTCCGGGGCTAGTGGAAGTCCGTACAAATTGCTTACCGAAATATTATACTCAAAATACAATGGATATGTCAAGGATTATCCTAAAGATTTCTTCAACAACCAATCGATATCAACCTTCTCTGGAGTCACCACAAATTGGTGTTCTCCAAATTTTTCAAACCCATACTGTGTATAAAAACGTTGTGCTTTATAATTTTTCTCCCAAACGCCTAACCATGCCCAAGAAAAATTACCAGACTCAGCGATGCGCAAGGCTTTTTCAAACAAGGCTTTACCCACGCCTTGTCCATGGTACTCCTTGAGCACATATAGGCGCTGTACTTCAAAGGCATTCTCTAATTTACGATCTGTTTGTGCGTCGCCCCAGTTTACTTTCAAATATCCTGCCAACACATCATCTACATAAGCTAGGTATGTTTCGCTCTCATCATGGGCCAACTCACGTTTCAATACATCATAGTTATAGGCCTCATCGAAGAAGGCTTGTAACTCCTCTTCCGTATTGTCGTGACTGAAAGTTTCTCTAAATGTGTCAGCACATAATTTAGACAACGCTGGAATATCTGCTTCTTTAGCTCTTACAACAGTGACTACAGAACTAGTTCGCTCTTGAGCTTCTCCTAAAATACGCACTTCTGGTTCTAACTGTACCCCATGAACTGCATGAATCCGCTTTTGTACTTCATGAATTACACCCAACACATCATTGGCTGTAGCACCTCCACGATTGACCACAAATCCAGCGTGCTTCATAGACACCTCTGCAGGTCCTACGGATAAACCTTTCAAACCTGTTTGGTCAATCAAAGTTCCTGCATAATATCCCGGTGGGCGCTTGAAGGTAGACCCTGCGCTAGCATGTTCTAAGGGTTGTTTAGACTCTCGTTTTTCTGTCAATTCATCCATGCGACTTTGGATATCCTCAGGGTTTCCTTCCTGTAATTCCATAGTCACACGAACAATAATTTCATGGTTCTCGTGGAAGCGGCTATGACGATAGGCAAACTGTAACTCTTCTCGGCTATAGTGCTGCAAGTTCCCTTGCATATCGACTGCATCTACGCCAGTTACTACTTGATCCATTTCGCCATCATAGGCACCTGCATTCATGAATACAGCTCCACCTAAACTACCAGGAATACCGATAGCAAATTCCAATCCGCTCAAACTTTCACGTTGGGCATATTCAGATACTTCTTTCAACGTATACCCTGCACTCATGATAATCGTAGTACCATTACGGTGTTGTTCCTCTTGTAATTCTTTCAAGCAAAGCACAACGCCACGCATGCCTCCATCTTGAATCAATACATTAGAGCCTAGACCTAGCACAAAAGGTTCAATACCATGCTCACTCAATACATGCATACAATCTTGCAATTCCTGCACAGAGTGAGGTAATACAAGTAAATCCGCAGGTCCTCCTATTTGAAAGGTCGTGAAAGACGCTAACAAGGCATTTCTTTGGATACGATCCGATGGAACCACCTGTTGCAATGCTTCCCATACAGCGTTCATATTACTGTGCCTTTTCTAAAATTTTCATACCTTCAGTGATTGGTTCGCTGATAATACGATAAATATCGTTTGCCACTTGCGTCCAACGTGCATGAGCTGTTAAGTACGCATTTGCACCAGAATTAGCTTGTACCATTGGCAATAAACCTTCTAATTTTTTCAATAACTCTTCCGCTTCAGGAGCATCTGCAATTTTTGCATATTCCAATTGCATTTGTAAAGACATAAATTCTTCTACCATGCCTTTTGCTGCTTGGTCGTCTTTAATTGCCTCTTGGGCTGCCATCATCTCTTTATGTTCTTCGCTGTCACGCATTGCTTTTTGTAATTCATAGGCTAAATCGTAATTCATAATTCCTCCTCCATCCTATTAGGATTTCATTCTTATATACTTTCATATATTGTGTATGCTATACAGTCTATATTATCTAATCTTTGCTCATTCTGTGAAAGTCTATGATATTTCACTATATAGACTACACCATATGATTAGACTGACTATATACACTATTTCTATAGAGCAACACCTACTATCAAGAGGTCACACCTCGATAGATACACCTGGTCCAACGGCCTGCAAATCCGGGAAATCCAGTTGGCGCATAGCTTCATAGGCAATGATTGCCACCGCATTCGATAAATTCAAAGACCGCGCTTCATCAATCATCGGAATGCGAATGCATGTGTCTGGATTAGCCGCCACAATTTCTTCTGGCAAACCTTTTGTTTCTTTACCAAACACGAGCATATCTCCAATTTCATATTGCACTTCTGCGTGGGTATGGGCGGCCTTTGTCGTAGCATACCAAAAACGCCGATCTTTATATTGTTCATACACTTCATCCAAGGACTTATGTATTTTTACATCTACTAGATGCCAATAATCAAGACCTGCTCGTTTTAAATATTTATCTTCAATGGAAAACCCCAAAGGTTCCACCAAATGTAGTGTCATATGATTGGCTGCACAAAGGCGTGCAATATTGCCTGTATTACCAGGAATTTCCGGTTCTACTAATACAATTTCCATGATTCACCTACTATCTTATCGCTTAAAATGTCCGCTTTTACCACCTTGTTTTTCCACAAGATACACAGGACCAATGGTCATAGTTTTGTCGACGGCTTTTACCATATCATAAACAGTTAATAGCCCCACTTGGACCGCTGTTAACGCTTCCATTTCCACCCCTGTAGGGCCCGTAGTTTTCACTGTGCTACGAATGCACACAGCTTGTTTCTCTTCTACCAAGGAACAGTCTACACTCACCTTCGTCAACGCCAATGGATGGCATAACGGAATAAGGTTAGACGTTTGTTTCGCTCCCATGATGGCTGCTAATTGTGCCACTGCTAACACATCACCTTTTTTGACATTCCCGCTAGCCACAATACTAAAAGCTTCCTCACTGAGCGTAATAAACCCTTCTGCTACAGCCACGCGCTCTGTGTGATCCTTTTGGGACACATCCACCATATGCGCATTACCGCCTTCATCAAAATGTGTTAATTTCATAGATACCTCCATGTGAAGATTATTATACCATAGAGAAGGGAGAGACGTCAGTAATCTATACAGTGAAAGATAGCGATATTTGAATCACTCGTAATGGGTAAATGGATAGCAAAACATATGTCGGCAATACAAAGGATTTAAAATATTTATAAAACTTCCACATATAATCTATTTACAAGCAGTACATTTATTAGAAAATAATGCAAAAAGAAAAGAACCAGTCCAAAATGTTTTAAGGATAGCTCTTTTCTTTTTCACTTCATCACGGAAAGATACTTTTATCTTACCAAATGAATATAAGCTTAGCGATATGTAATTAAAGTTCGATGGTTTGACCTGGATCTACCACAAGTCCAGCTTGTTTATGTTTTGCTTCTAACAACGCCACAAAGGTTGCTGGCTCTTTATCTATCACAGGCCACGTTTTATAATGAATTGGAATCGTTGTATTGGCTTGAATCCAAGATGCTGCTGTCACCGCATCTTCCACACCCATCGTAAAGTTATCACCAATTGGCAGTAAAGCATAGTCAATTTCACCATGGCGACTGATTAATTTCATATCGCTGAACAATGCAGTATCACCAGCAAAGTATACACGTTTACCAAAAAACTCAATGATCACACCTGCTGCATGTCCGCCTGGCACTCCTGAACCATGAAAGGCTGGTGTCAAACGAATGGATCCAAATGGGAAATTGAACTTTCCACCTAAGTGCATCGCGTGAGTCCGAGCACCTGTTGCCGCCGCTTTACCTGCCACCTCAGCCGTAGAGATCACAAGAGCATCATTTTTCTTAGCAATCACATCGGTATCTCCATAATGATCATCATGACCATGAGATACAAAAATGTATTCGCATTCTATATCTTCCGCCTTTGCCACATCCCAAGTATTGCCTGTAAAGAACGGATCACAAACCAATGTCACATCTCCATTGCTTAAAGCAAACGTCGCATGACCATAATACGTTAACGTTACATTGCTCATAAGAATACCTCCCTTGTATATACTTATATATCATGTTTATTAAGTAAATTATATCATTCAAAAGTGAAGAACTACAAGGAATATTCCTTCATGTTAAAAAATAAGAGCTTTTAATCTTATGTGAACCGGAGTAAATTTTCGCTTTCCTCTTGTACTGTTCTAAGTAAAAGATTTATATCTTCTAATATATATACATACTCATAGCCATAACTAGCATTCCACTTGCCCGACATATTAAACTCTAAATTTTCATCCATATAAACAGAAAGTCTTTCTCTTAATGCGGACTTTTCTTCAACTAACTCTTCATTACCATCTACTTGGGCATTACCAAATTCAATATTTATATTCCCCCACGCTAGACTCTTGTCAACCTTATCTAGCCGCCAGCCACGTCTCTCAAGAAGAATAGAGCCCCCTCTATCTCTATTCACCCAAGAAAATGATACAAAACCATTATTGTCACTAAGATATTCGAGAATAGCTAATTTTTCCTCTAACGTATTAGGCTTTCTAACAAGTGTACCTGTCCTTACAAGGTAGATTCCCTTATATATAAATACCACAATTATATCTTCTTCCTGAGTAAACAAAAAAGGAATTTTAATATCCACAATAGTTCCATGGTCTATTTTTCTAATTTCAGCTTCATAACCACTTTTTTCCGCAGATAACTTAATAGCATCTGCTAGGCTTATATTATAATCAACATTAATCAGTTTAAGCTCAATTGGTTTCGAGCTATTATTATTTTCTCCATCATCCATCCAGTTCATAATTTTCTCCTAACTACACAAAATTTTATAACTATTAGAATCATCAAGTTTATCTATTTTTCACAAAGTTCAGCAAGCTTTCTCATTCTTTTTGTACACGCCTAATTAATGTATTTATGTAACCCAACATATACGCTACTTCTGATTCTTGAGATGCATTCCACCCTCCTGTTAAATTAAACTCTATATTCTACGACACTTCTATATCACCTGAAATATAACACTTCTATTTATAGATTATTACCCTTATACTATCACCTACGCTATTAAGTAATATGTTAAACTATTTATAGCAAAGTGTTCAATTTCTGCTTGTAATTTAAGGACAATTTGTATTTTATCTTATGTAAACCGAAGTATATTTTCTCTTTCCTCTTGTATCGCATTAATTAACTCATTTATATCTCTTAATATATATCTATACTCAAATCCATGAGTAGCATTCCATTCTCCGGATAAATTAAATTCTAGGTCTTCATCTCGGTAAACTTCAAGTTCTCCTCTTTGTGCCAACTTTTCTTGTATTAACTCTTTATCATCATTTACATAAGCATTCCCCATCTCAATATTTATCAATCTGTGCTCTAGTAGCATATCCACAGCATCCAGTCTTTCTCTACTCATCCAGATAGAAATTAAACTCAACTCTTCTTCATTATTCCAAGAAAATGATATAAAGCCATTATTGTCATTTACATACTCAAGAATATCTAGCTTTTCCTCTATTGTATTAGGCCTTCTAATGTCTATATCTATAGTTATAGTATAATCATCTCTTGTGATATTTACATTAATCATATCATCTTCAGTTCCAACTAAAAATGGAATTTTAATATCCATTTCTATTCCATAGAATGTTTCAATAAATTCAACTTCATAGCCACTTTTCTCCACAGATAACTGAATTGCCTCTGCAAGACTTATATTATGGTCAACTTTAACAACATTAAACTCAATCGGTTCCACGCTATTGTTATTTTCTATAGTATCCATCCAGTTCATATTCATACTCCATTTATCCAACAAAACATTTTAGAAAAGAGCCTAAATTGTACAATATATGCTAGCATATATGAATTATCAATTAAGGCTCTTTTACTTTCCAAACTTTCGCTTTAATCCAGCATCTTAATCTTGAGATTTTTTATATTTCCCAGCTTCATATTTTCGCAAAATGTGATCTTCTACTGGAATATCATATTTTTCACAAAGCATTTTGCACATATTTACATAGATGCGTTTTACATCCTCTAGTTTCCCTTCAAAGAAACTTGTTAGGCTCGGTTCAATATATGTATTCCAAAGATTTTGATACATTTCTTTCGGTTGTTCTTCTGAATTAATACTATCAACAATCATTGGACCTAAACGATAATATTCAGCTACTGATTCTGCACCTTCCATCCGAACAAAGGCATTTCTAAACTTAAGCAATTTACTTAAATCAGTCCAACTTCTATCCTTCTCTAGAGCTGCACAAGTTGCTGTAATAACGAAACAACCACTACTACTAGATCTGGAACTACTATAACTTCGTTCATAGGATCTAGATTCACTATAAGTAGTTTTTCTTGCCTTTTCTTTTTCAGCATTATCTATTGTCGTCCATCGACTATGTGCATCCTTATAATTAGAAATTTTTGCATATAAATTTTTAGCCCCTGATAGGTTTTTAGAAACACCATTGCCATACTCTAGCATTTTAGCACATGTATATATTGCCTCTTCATTGGATAGCCCTGACAATAGCTCATATGCTCTACCATAATCTTGTACTTTATGATACAATAATCCGATTTGTAATTGATACTTTTTGTCTCCACGTTTTTTCATTAAGTATAAGTATAAATTTATCACATTATAAATTGAATTTTGCACCTCAGAATCCTTGCATTCTTGATATGGTAGTCTAATATACTCCTCATATAACTTATCCGCTAAATGCTCTACAGCTTCTTGATATTCTTTAGAAGCTGCAATTTTATAATATACATCAGCTTTTCTTGCCTTAGTATCTTCAACTTCTCTTGCTAATAAATAGCTGGCTTCCGGAATCAAATACATTGCCAAAGTTTCTAAGTCTATCAGATTTGAATCCATATGATATAAATCCATCAGCCGTTTTCCTGCCCAGTTATAGTCCAATTCCATTGCTTCCAATAACTTATTAGCTCCTGCTTTGTATTGATCTTGCTCTAGCAAATATAATCCCAAATAATAATTCTCTTTTCCCGTTTCTATTGGTTCTAGATAAGGAACGATTTTCTGAATTTGTTTTTGACTGAAATTCACCTTGCTTGACAATGTCAGTTGCATTTTAGCAATTTGATAACTATCGCTAGGCAAGGACTTAACATATTCCATTTCATCAACAGTTAGGGAGTGTCCTTCTTTATATTTTACTACTATCTCGCAGGCCTCAAGATGTGCGTATCCTACTTTTCGCAGTTTTTGAATATCATTATGAGCTTCTACTAAAAAATTACCTACTATATGTTTAAAAAATACTCGTAAAAGTACTTGTGTATAATTAGAGGTATTGAAGTTTACCACTCCATCAGCATAATCGAATATATTAAACAAGCTTTTTTCAAAGTCATCTACATTTTTAATAATCGTATTGTACGCCTTATCAAAGTCATTAGATTTTACTTGAAGGGTAGATACGTAATCTCGTAACTTATTGCGATACCCCTGAATCTCTTCTTTTAGGTCTTCATCTGAAACACTGACAATATCTTTATTAAAACGTTCTAATTTCTTCTGTAACTCTCCACTTCGACGCGCATAAAATAAGCGAACGTCCAATAGTATTCTTTCCACTTCTGCACTTAACATAGTATTTAAAGTAAACTGATTCCAACTTTCTAATAAACTATGTAATGCATCTTCTGCATCTGAAAATATCACTTCAGGGAATTTATTATTACCTTTCAGTTCATTAAAAGCCTCTTCACTTCCTAAGAAGTAAATATCTTTTTGATTTTGAAATTTTCTTACTTGATATAAATTCAGTTCTTTATGTGGAATAATTACATGTTCATCAATTTTATCTTGTAAAATCTCATAGAATGCATTAGATTCTTCAACATATGTAGGCATTAATAAATACGCTTCGTGTTCATATTTCATTGTGTGATATGAAATGAATGCCTTAATCAGAGACCTGCCTTCCACACCCACTTTGTATAATTGTGTATTAATTAAACGGAATTCATCAAGGCTTAGTTCTATTAATTTATCACAATATGTTAATGCATATAATTTATGTGACTCTCCACCAATGGTTGGAAGAACTAAGTGCGGGAGGTTATTATTAAGGTCTAAAAACTTTGCATTATCTATAACAGTAGACAAAGCCTTTTTTAACTTAGTTCCTTTACTATACATAGAAATCAAATGCTTACCAATCAACCTAGGAATTTTTACTAATACTTCATTCATCTCTAAATTAGTAGACATCCTTCTAATCACTGTTGCATTATCAATATATGCTCCATCATCAAGAGTCTTTGGCAAGTCTTTCAAAATTTCATTGGCTAAAGATTGATAGCTTGACTCCAACTCTGAAACTTCATCTACATTTTCATCCATTAATTTTGTAATAATGGGAAATATTGACTTTTTATTATCCTCTTCCATTGTCAACCCTCATAATACTCTTCTAACTTATTTTCTAATTTTTTCATATACCCATTAAATTGATATAAACTTCGCTTAACTAACCTGATACCTTCTAAGGCATCACCATATAAATCTACTAACGTCTTAATATCCAAAATAGACTCAGAATTCGCAATAGTATTACTTAAATGATTTCGACTTCGAATCCAGCTAGCTTCGCCTACTTTGAGTTCTTCTAGGATTTTAGTTTTAATGCCATGCACTTCTCCCATAACATCACCACTTTTTACTTTGGTTTTAGATGCTAACTCTAAAAAGCGATGAATTACATCGGTGTTGCCCCACTCTTTATTTTCTCTAGATGAATATGCTGCTACACCAAATACATTAATGCCGGCATCTTCAGCAGTTTTATTGACCAAGTTTACTATTTTCTCAATATCCCTATCAATTTTTTTATCTGCTTTATTGATAACGATGAGAATAGGATTTTTCAGGTTCAAACTTTCAATAAATTCTATATCGTTTTGCTGAATCACACCATTTTCAATATCCATCAACCAAATTAAATAATCTACTTTTCGTAACTGTTCATAGGCTTTATTTTGGTCACTATCACTTTTTTGTAATTGTACCTCATCTACAGCATCTGGCTTGTTATATCCTGGTGTGTCTAAAAATGCCATTCCCGAATATGGCATATCATCTTCAGAAATCACTAAACTATGAATAAAGCTAGAAAAGCCAATACCAAACTTTCGATAAAATTTATGAGTCAATGCCTGTAATGCTTCAAAATCTAATGTGACTTTATCACCACTATTGGTGTACGCATTAATCTCATCCATTTTTCCTTGTACAATATATGTAGGGATCGATGTAGTGGGATTTTGATCTTCTGGCAAAAGTTCTTCGCCTGCTTTCAATAAGGAGTTAATAAACTTAGATTTACCTGCACTAAATTTACCACCTAATCCAATCACTACTTTACCCTTTAACATATTGTATTTTTTCTGTTCCAACAATTTATCGCTTAACATTTCCAATTGTTGTTGCAACTGTGCTTTATTAGATAGTTCAATTTTTTGAAACATATTTAAAAACTGTAGTTCCAACATCTTTTTCAGTTGTTTTTCCTGATAATAACTGTCGCTCTTTGTATCTTTTAAAGGAATAAACTGTGCAATGAATTGCAATGCCTCAGTTTCACTAGATAAATACTTATTTTCAGGATCTGGCACATAGTCAAAATCTAAAAAGCTCTCCTGACTATCTATATCCTCAAACTCATCAAATAGATCCATATTACATCTCCATTTCTTTAACTTGCAATTTATAGTCCCCTAATTGATTTAATAATGTTTCATAACGCAACAAGGACTCTGCTTTATTTTGAATTTGATGTTTAATATTTTCAATGTTTTGCATTAGTTTCTCATTTAAGGTATCAACAAAGGTATCCGCCTGATATGCTAATTCTACTTTAATTTTTCGTAAACTTTCATCAATTTCTGCTTGTAATTTATTACAAACACTGCCAAGCACCTTAGTTTGTGCAATTTTTAGTCGATGAATTTCACTATTTTTTGCACCATACGGAAATTGACCCGCTACTTCTTCAACATAACTATCCGTATCAATATTAATATTGGATACCTTAATTTTTTTCACTAATAAGCTTAAAGGCACTAGTATTTCCTTCTCATCAAAAGAAGTATCACTCATATCAAAACCAGCAAGAATAATTGCTTTTAATTTTTGCTCTATTACATGACTATCCACAGATTTATCTAAACACAAATTCGCAATTCTTTTGGATTCAACAATATACTGTCTAATATTATCAACCACATCACTAACATCCGCCTCATGATTAGTAATCGTTTCTGTATAATACTTAGTTTTCTTAAATATCCACCAGCCCTCTTTATAACTTCTAAGATTTGTTTCTGTAGAGGAAGATACTAAAATATCAGTATGATTAGAAACTTCTGCTTCCATTTCATTTTTTAAGCGCAACAACTCTTTTTCTATATCAATGGCAATGCCTTCAATAACACTTTTTACATCTCTTCTAACAGAGTTCAAGCCTTTTTGAACAGTGTCCAATTTTTTCTCTAATTGTTGTTTATCTGAATGAGCCAAACTTTCTTTATTGGATCTAGCTTGTTCTGTAATATCCCCTAATAAAGATAGCAACTTAAGCTTATTATCATTTAATAAATTTTCATTTTTCTCGTCGATAATGCGTTTCTTTTCTTCTTTTAATGGAATCAAATGTTTTTTATGAATATCTGAAATCCCCGACAAGCTTGCTAAAAAACCAGCATCATCCACAAAATCTGAAAACTGTGTTTTAAATCGTTTTATCATATGCTCTTGTTCTAAAGAGTATGGTTTTCCGGATTTTTTTGCTAACGCCGCGCCATATAGGTAAGATGATACATATTTAGGTGGCAAAGACTCTTGAATTTTATATAATCGTTCTTTATTAGGACTCACAGCAATCATACGCTTAATATTTTCTCTAGCTTGCTCGTCATATCGATATTTACTAGCTGCTAAAGCTGTTCGTAAATCTTTAGATTTATTATCATCTAATAGTCCAGAGTCAAATTTGCTACCAACAATAATAATTTCTTTAACACCCTCACTAGGTAGTGTTTTACACATAAACCCAATATCTTCCTGGGTTAAAAATTGTCCTGTATAGCTGAGTAAGAATACCACATCGCATTCGCTTAAGAATTTTTTAGTTACCATACAGCGACTAACAATTGGGTCATTAAGACCTGGAGTATCTACAATTTCAAAATCTTGTAAAATTTCTTCATTAATTTTCAACTCTACATGTTTCACAATAGGAGTGAAGCTGCCATTAGCACCAATATAGTTATCTAATCCCATTTTCACATCATCAATGGATACTTCTTTTTGGGTACCTAAATAGTTATGTAAATTCTCCTGAGATGTATGAAACATTGTTACCAATTCTTTGCAGCCTTTTAAATTATCTGGAACTTGAAATGTTGATAACAGTTCTTCCTTAGTTTTAATAACTGGTGGTTTCAAAGAGTTACGATTTTTTTCTTGTTTTTGCAAATAATTATTATATTGCTCATCCACTAACTTATCATATTCACCTGCTAATGCTTCTATATTCTCCCAATCTTTTTCATTATAGAACTCAATTTTTGCACTAGGAGTTTCACCATAGGAAATTTTGGTCAGGGCTGCTGTCATTGGCGTACTTGCTTGTGGCAATACACTATGTCCTCTAAATAATAAGGCATTCAAGAAAGAAGATTTCCCCGCCTTTACTTCTCCGACAATGCCAATTTTTAAAGCTCTTCCTTCTTGTAACGATTGTTCTACTTTTCCTTTAAGCCCTTCTAAACGCTCTTTAAACTCTAAATATAAATCGGTTGAATAACAGTCTTGGAATTGACCCAATCCTTCTACGATACTTACAGAAATATCTTCGTATTTTGTAGTCATTGTTATACCCCTTTCACAAAATCAATATCTTCTTGAATGCCGTTTAAGAAATGACTATGTTTTTCTAGTTCATCAGTTAATTGCATTTTTGCCACTTCTAATGCTTTATTTTCTGTATCAATTAATTCTTGAATTGTTGCCACTACGCCTTCAATCATTTGAGATTCCATCTCTTGTAATGGTGTATCTAACTCATTATTTAACTTAGAAACAACCTGTGGTATTACATCTTTACGAATTGCATTGGCTGCCTTATCTTCTTTTGATTCAGAAAATAAACCTTTAAGGAGATTAATAATATCTGGTAAAAATACAATCAATAACTCAAATATTGGCGCTATTGCACTAGTAGTAATGGCTAACGCTGATGTAACGCTACGATATAGTGTACTTCCTAGGCCGGTTTTACTTCCTACCTCAGCTAAATTCCCTGCTTTTCCTAGGTTAGGCATCTTAATCATCTTACGATCTGTCATATCTTTTATTTTTTCATAAATATTTGTAAGTGTTTCTCCTATATTAATATCTTCTCCTAGGTTCTCTAAAGAAGATACATTTAACCCTTTTACAAATGATGCAGTAGATATCTCAGTATATTCTTCAATATGTCGTATTAGTATAGGCCTTACAATCTCCACGAGCCGTTGTTGTAACATATCTGGACTTGTCAAGGCTACTCTTGCCAAGGCATTAACTTGACTTTCCAAAGTTGAGGATACATCAGCAATGATTGTACTTTTCATTGTATTTCTAACATCCGAACGAATTTTCCTTCGTTTTTCTTCAATATTTTTCAATAATACATTCTTTGCTTCTTCTCTTTTTGCAATTTCTTCTTCTATTGTTTTAGTATCACAAGATGCGCTAGATTGAATGACTGTAAGAGATTTTATTAGTAATTCTTTTATGTAATCTACTTGGGAGGTAATATTTTTATCATATAAATACTGAGCATCAAATCCTACTACCAATTTATTTAATTTTTCTACTACGTCTTCATCAAAAATTGATGTAGTTATCACCGGTAATTCCATACCTGTATTTGCTAACAATAAGTTAGAAATATACTCGCGAATTTTCTCAACTTCACTCGGTATTTTTTTATCACACTTAGTAATAACAACAGCTATGTCTGTGCTATAGTTAATGACTTCATTCAAAAAGTTTAAAGCACTTTCAGAAACTGTTCCTCTTTCGCAATCAACTACTAAAATATAGGCAGTCCCCTTACCAATATATTGCATCAACGCTTGGTTATGACGTTCTAAGCCAGAGTCAAAGCCCGGTGTATCTACCATTGTATAGTCAGCATGCAGTTTAATATTTTCACTATCTACGTAATACACCAAGTTAGAAATTTTTTCAGATTCACTAGATAGACTATTAGCATCTGCAACTTCTTCTATATTTCCATCATTTAAAACTGCTAATATACGTTCACTTTCAGAGAACTTTAACTCTGATGCAAATGCTGTCTCTGGTGATTGGCTTTCATTCAGAATAGACTTTCCAATATATTTGTTTAATAATGCAGACTTACCTGCACTAAATCCCCCAACCATTAAAATGTGAGCGTGATATTCTGCATTAATCTTCTTAAAATCATCCACATTGGTCCCAATATCTGATAATTGATACTTATCTCCAATCTGTCTCAGAAGTTCAATACGTTCATCATTTTTTTGTTTGTTAATCATCTGTCTCTCCTTATGTGTAATACGTGAATTCACCATGATAAAACAGTTACCTTTATTGTATACTTTGAGTATTGCCTTGACAAGGTAATATGAGAAATATTTCTACTTAAATTTACAAATTCACATTTTTAGAAATATATCATTTTTATGTATTAGACTTATCACAGTGTAAAAACTCTATCTATAAGAAAGTATATCTCATCTGAATGACATATTTTGTCATTTCTTTATTTTAATTTTATCTCCAATTAAAATCTTCAAATATAATAACCCCCAGGAGTATTCCTAGGGGTATTTTATAGCATGGTTTACATTTCTTATTGAATCATACTATGTATATATGGTTACATTTTACATCTCTATATTAATGTATTACTTATTTAAATGAATTTCTGGCATATCTAGGAAATTAGGATATAAAAAATAATGTTCTGTTGTTGTCCCATAGTTTTTCATTTCCCAAACATAAGAATCTCCTGAACCATAATCTAAGCGATAGTTTCTATATCCAATTTTTTTAAAATCACCCAAAATATAATCATCAGCTCTGGCTTTCAAATATCCTTTTCCTGCCCACAAATAATTGGTATCAAATGTCGCTTGAATAGAAGACATATTAGAGTACTTATTTCCATCTTGGTCTTTGCTAATAATTAAGTTAATAGGACTCATATCATATTGTTCATCAGGGTTATCTGATAAATAACTACCTACACCTTCTTTTTTTATATTAGCAATTGCTAAACTCTCTGATCCCCAATCACTAGTAAGTTTTCCAACTGGAATTATAAACCAATCTTCTTTAGTTCCATAATCTCCCTGTTTAAACTTAAGTGGAGTACTCGTAGAATAATATGTTCCTGGTATTGCTATATCACCACGACTATCAAATACATCAATTTTCCCTTTTACTTTTATGGGTCCATGACCATATCTAATATAATCATAATGCCCTTCAGGCAAATCTTCTGCATTAATGACACCATCTACGGAGGAACCAATTTCCTCAAAACTTTTGTTGACAGGAATGTTTACCCATCCTATTGTATCGTTAGTATTGTGTAGTCCGATAGAATTGATCATTCCAGAAACACCCGTAGTCTCATTTGTGATGGATGCAGCTTGAGAGACTATAGTACTACTAAATAATGCTATCCCCGCAGTAATAAATAGTATTTTTTTTAACATTTGTCTACGCCCCTTTTAATTAATTCGAATAGAGTAGTTAATTGTCTTAGATTTAACTTCTTTTTCATTTTTTTCATTTTTACTATATCGTTCTACTACGATGTTGTTATTACGTCTTACTTTCTCTAACATTTTATTACGAACTGTTATTTCATTTTCTCTGCTATGGCTTCCATCCCATAATGCAACTTTACTATTATCTAATCTGTACATAATTTGCCCATATGGCTCTCCAGAACTATGTTCAGCCTTATTATATCCAATATCAATAGCTACCCTAGGAGTTAATTGGACTTCAGCTCCTAATTTTACGCCTCTCTTGTCTACATCGTGTTTATAGTCCCAATTGTAAACATTAGCATATACACGTGTATAAGCTGCATTCTTAAAAGTCGTAGCATATTCAACATCATAGCCGTTAACTACTTTTTCAAATATATGCGCGGTAGTATCAACCTCTTTTTCACCAGAAAGACCTTTATATAGATTAGCTCGTAATTCACTTTGCCCATGTAACGCTTCAAGACCTAGACTAATTCTTTTATGATGCTCTTTGAATCCATAGTCGTAAAATGTATTTACACCATACATTGTTCTGCCACCATTTGTTAAATGTCGATAACCAAGACCTACATTACTTGTAGTACCAATATCTGCAGTATTAGAAAGACGAGTTTGTAAAAACAGTAGATTATTTTTATGATTTGTATACTCTGTCAATGGGTGAATCATCTCTACGGAATATAATGGTTTCCAATTTTTTTGAAAGCCAACATTCACACTAGTTCTAGATAGCCAGGTATTAGTATTATTTTGTTTCACTGATGCAGATATAATACTTGTCAAAATATTCCCTGCTGCCGCTTGTTGATTCACTGTCGTGCTAGCATTTGCTATTGTTGTTACTGTTGCAATGCTAATCGCACATAAAAATAGCATTTTTCTCTTCATTTAATCCATTCCTCCCTAATTTTGTAATAGAATTTTTTATAACTACTCATACCACAGCTTTTTCTCTTGGTCTGAGAATGTTAACAGTTCCGCCACTTCTATTTTAAGTGCCTTCGAAATATCTAATAAGATAGATACAGATATGTTTGAATTATATTTTCCACGCTCTAATCGACTTAATGTACTTTCACTTATATTTACTAAATTTGCTAATTGAATTTGTGTCAGATTACGAAGCGATCTATAATAGGCAACCTTAGCTCCAATTTGCCTAAATATGATGTCTTTCTTGATATCCACCCTATTACCTCTTTTCCTTTTATCATGTACAATTATCTCATTTTTTCAAACATTTTTTATAGGCTAATTTCACCCAAAAACCGCCTAATATTGACTAGTTATAATACAATGTTCATAAAGAATATACACTATTAAAAAGACATATTTTGTCATTGTCTATAAAATTTAATTTATCACAATGCAAAAAAGACTACCCCTCACAGTTACCTGTAAGAAGTAGTCGTTTCGCTATGTATTATCCAGTTGTAAAGTGCTATACTAAACGTAGAGCAATTGATGTTGCCCCTAGGGGCGATATGCGTTTGGCTCATCTCTTAGTAGACTTCGGATTTACTTGTTAAATCCCCCTCGAAAGGAGGTGAGTGCCATGACTGTATTTGAAGCTTTAATGATCGCATTAACTTCATGTACCTTAGTGGTACTTTTAATCACATGTATTGTCATGATCATTACATTGATCAAGTAATATATAAGTTTAAAGGCCTAACGTATATGTAGAGTATTCCTAGTACTCTGCACGTTAGGCCTCATCTTGTTAGCCGAGATGAGCTTGACGCTGTTAGACATCAATTGCTCTTCTTATGTATATAGTAAATCATTGTACTGTAAAAGTCAACATCCCTAGACCTCCACCTAGGGATGTTTGCTATATATTTCCTACGCTTCCGCCCACTCTGTATGGAATGTGCCTTCTTTGTCTGTACGTTCGTATGTATGAGCGCCGAAGAAGTCACGTTGTCCTTGGATTAGGTTCGCTGGCAATACGCCACGGCGATAAGAGTCGAAGTAATCTAAGGATGCACTGAAAGCAGGTGTTGGGATACCGTAACGTTTCGCAGCAATGATCGCTTCACGCCATTTTGCTTGGTGTGTTTGCAATGCTTCTGCGAAGAATGGATCCAACATCAAGTTATTCAAATCTGGATTATTAGTGAACGCTTTTTTAATATCTTCTAAGAAAGCAGCACGGATAATGCAACCACCGCGCCACAATAATGCCATATCACCGAAGTTAATATTCCAGTTATATTCTTTTGCTGCTGCTTTAATCAATGCAAAGCCTTGAGCATAGGAACAGATTTTAGACGCATATAAGGCAGAATGAATAGAATCTACTAATGCTTCTTTATCACCTTCAAAGACTTCTGTTGGACCTGCTAATACTGGTTCTGCCAACACACGTTCAGATTTGTACGCAGACATAGCACGAGCAAATACAGCTTCTGCGATAGTTGGAATTGGCACGCCAAGGTCTAAACCTTCTTGGCTAGTCCATTTACCAGTACCTTTTTGACCAGCTTTGTCCAAGATTTTTTCTACTAATGGAGTTCCATCCGTATCTTTTACTTTCATGATTTTAGCTGTGATTTCAATAAGATAGGAATCTAATAGTCCTGTATTCCATTTTGCAAATACATCGCCGATTTCATCATCGCTCATGCGAAGTAATTCTTTCATCATGAAGTAGGCTTCGGAGATTAATTGCATATCGCCGTATTCGATACCATTGTGCACCATTTTTACATAATGGCCTGCACCGTCATCGCCTACATATGTACAGCAAGGACCATCTGCCACTTGGGCTGCAATGGATGTAAAGATTGGCGCTAATTCATTGTAAGATGCTTCATTACCGCCTGGCATCAAGCTTGGACCATTCAAGGCACCTTCTTCACCGCCAGATACACCAACACCTAAAAAACGGAACCCTTTGGATTCTAAATATTTCGTACGACGGATCGTATCTGGGTAATGGGAATTACCACCATCAATTAAGGTATCGCCTTGGTCTAAATATGGCAAGAAGGATTCGATCATGTCATCTACAGGTTGACCTGCTTTTACTAAGAACATGATTTTACGAGGTTTTTCTAACATCGCTACAAACTCTTCTGGAGTATGTGCTCCTCCGATTGTTCCTTCATGGCTATAGTTGGCTACAAAATCGTCTGTTTTTTGTGGTGTACGGTTGTACACTGCAATGCTAAATCCATGACGGGCAATGTTGCGGGCCAAGTTTTGCCCCATAACAGCCAAACCAACTAGACCAAATTGATATAATTTTTCACTCATCGTCATACCTCTTTCTTGATTGACTACCGTGTGTGAGCTTGTTCTTCTTTCAAACGAGCCAACATCACTGATGAACTAAACATAACAATACCTGCTATGACGGTCGCCAAAGCTAGGTTTTCTCCGAAGACGATAAATCCCCAGAAGGAGTTAAAGAATACCCCTACATATTGCATAAATTGTGCTACCACCGCATTGGTTGCCACAAATGCACCTGTTAGGAAGAACTGCGCCACTACAGAAATGGCTCCAATAATTCCTAAATACAGGGATTGTGTTGCATTAGGCCACACAAAATCTGGTATCATTACGATACCGCCTACTAGCATGGTGGTGACTAAAAAATAAAACATAATTTCATAGGAACTATGACCACCTTTTAAACTGATAGTCCGTATTGTCGTATAAGCCGCCGCCGATAAGGCTGCTCCTGCAATGGCAATAAAAGAATACCAATGCAATCCCGATAAATTCCAAGGTTGAATCATATACACAACGGCTAAGAAGATCAACCCCAGCCATTTAGCGGATCCATTGGGTAATTTTTCTTTCAATACAATGTTACTGAAAATCAGCACAAATATGCCAGATAGCTGAAATAAAATAGACGCATCTGCCATGGACATATAGACCAAGGCAATAAAATTACTCAAATTTCCTAGTCCACCAAAGATACCTCGCAAGGTTAATAACCCTCGATGTTCTGTGGAAAAGGAAATTCTTTTTTGTCGCATCACTATGAGTACGGCAATTGTTCCTATCAATCCTCTGAAAAATGTCACCTCTGCCGCTGGCATACCATCACCTAAAAGTTTCACAAATAGGTTCATGATACTGAAAGCAAAGGATGACATGAGGGAAAAGAAAAATGCTTGTACCATAGGTCACCTACTGTCTGAAAGTATCCACAAAGGATAGAATTTCTTCTTTCATAGATTCTTTCGGAATTACCTTAGTAAAACGCAATGGTTTATGTTGCAACTCCGCCAATTGTTTTGGACAACCCACGCCTGTGACAGCCGAAATATTGTCCAAGCTTTCATAAGGAGTCGCCCCTACTTTGATATCCAGCGCTTCACAAATTGGTGTTGGGAATTTGAACGGATGTGCCGTGGAGGCAATCACTGTGTGACGATGACCATCTTCTGGATGGTCTTCCAATTCTTTCATGTAAGCACCCATCGCTACTGCTGTGTGTGGATCCATCACATATCCATAGGAATTGTATACTTGCTCAATAACAGCTTTTGTCATCTCATCGTCTACATAAGCACCAGCAAATTCTTTTTGCACCGCTTGTAGTTCTTCCGCAGTTACAGAGAATTTACCCTCTGCTTTCAACGCTTTCATCCGCTGTGCTGTCAATTCTGCATTTTCACCACTCACATAATAGATAAAACGTTCAAAATTAGAGCTTTCTAAAATGTCCATGGACGGGGATATGGTCGTGTAGAATGGGCGATTCATATCATACGTACCAGTACTGAAGAAATCTGCCAGCACATTGTTTTGGTTGGATGCACAAATCAATTTACCCACTGGAATACCCATGCGTTTTGCATAGTAAGCCGCCAAAATATTGCCAAAGTTACCTGTTGGCACCACCACATTGAACGCTTCATCTTCGTGGATAGCCCCAGTGTTCACCAACTCAGCATAGGTTGCTACATAGTATACCACTTGTGGTGCTAAACGACCGATATTGATGGAATTTGCAGAGGAGAACTTCACCCCTTTGTCTGCCACTTCCTTTGCCACATCAGCATCCACAAAGAGACGTTTCAAGAATTGTTGCGCATCATCGAAGTTTCCCTCGATGGCCGTTACATTTACATTGGCCCCTTCTTGCTTTTGCATTTGCTCTTGTTGCATTGGGCTAACGCCGTCTGTAGGAAAAAACACTTGAATGTGCGTTCCCGGCACATCTTTAAACCCTTCTAAGGCTGCCTTTCCAGTGTCACCAGAAGTGGCTGTCAGGATTAACACTTCTTTCGTTTCTTGTTCCGCTTCTTTCGCTGCTACCAACAAATAAGGGAATAAAGACAACGCCATATCTTTAAAAGCTTGGGTGCGACCGTGGAACAACTCCAACACAGACACTCGCTCTAACAAGGAATGCATAGGCGCCATATCTGGTGTATCAAAGTTCACCGTATTGTAAGCACTGCGAATCATCGTTTCTAATTCTGCTTCTGTAAAAGTAGTAAATAACTTACTCAACACAACCAGTGCAATTTCTTCATAGCTTTTATCTGCCACATCGCGATAGGATAAACATTGTTCAGGAAACTCTGCCGGCACATATAAACCGCCATCACTTGCCAATCCATGGAGCAACGCAAAAGTTTCGCTCACCGTTTCATGACTGCGCGTACTTGTATATTTCATCTCATCATCCTTTATATTACACAATATATTGTATTATCTTCATTCATTATAAATTAATGCTATCTATTTAGCAAGAAAAGGAGGGCTTCAATCTCAATCATGACAATTAGTAATAAAAGTCACAATTATGCCTCTCTAATTACAAAATAGTCATACTTATTCATCTTGTTCTTGACAGTAAAAAAACAAAGCGGTACAATACACACATACAATCAAACATTCGGGAATAGGTGCGAAAGCATAATAGAGAAGCCAGTTAAAGTCTGGCACGGTCCCGCCACTGTAAAGCAGAGCAAATCCAATTATGTCACTGGGAAACTGGGAAGGCTGGAGGCGCGTTGAAGCTGAGTCAGGAGAACTGCCTATTCATCATTCACCACTTGACCTACGAGAGATAGGGAGGAGAATCAAAGGCCTTTTTCTGATACTCCAAACACAAGAAAAAGGATTTTTTTATTACAATATGCGTTGTATGGGATACGTCACATATTGATAATCGCCTTATCATGGCCAAGTGAACCTACCATTATGGTATTAGCACTCAAAGTGTTGATATAGTTGTCATGATTTTGTATGGGCGTACATCATCATCCTAAAAAGAACCTGCCGGCGGGCAGGTTCTTTTTTTTAGCGTCCATAACAAATAAGGAGACCACCCACGCAAGAGCAGTCTCCCATATATGCAAAAATTATATACTTTAGTAGTTTTTCTCGCAATATACTATGTCATATCCATTGATATAACTGAATTGTTACCATTATACACCATGTCTTTTTAAGAGATAATACCCCTCTAGAAGCCATAGACTTGTATCATATTTAGTGATAAAATTAAATGTTATTAAGATTGTAAAAATAAGTAAGTTTGGGAGGTAGTATGTCTTTAGTTTCTATGATTAAACATTTCCTACTTGTAGCTGCCCCCGTCATTGCTACACAATTTTCTATCATTGTTGGTAGTTTTATAGCAGTCACATTAACGGGGCAATACAGTACTATAGATTTAGCAGCTATTGGTGTGGGGTACAACTTATGGGTCGCCGCTTTTTTTGGTCTGTCAGGAATTCTCCTTGGTGTGACCCCGATTATTTCTCATGCCTTGGGGGCTAAAAAAACTGAATCGGTAGCTGCTACTATGTGGCAAAATATCTATTTAGGGCTTGCATTTGCAACAGTCCTTATACTTGCCACCCTACTTGGTTTATCTCCTTTGTTAGATCTATTGGGATTAGAACCGGCGGCAAAATCTGTTTGCATCCAATATATGAACGCCATGTGCGTCGCCTTTCCAGCTATGATGATCATGTCTGGATTCAGATATATCGTCGATGCTCACGGAAATACTCGCTACTCTTTATACATCATTGGCAGTAGTGTGTTATTTCAGTCTATTTTCAATGTACTATTCATACAAGGTTATGGCCCCATCCCCGCTTTTGGGGGCTTTGGTGCCGGTATTTCAACGGCCATCGCCTATTGGTATATGATGCTATGTTTTCTCGGGCTCATTACATTCCATAAACACTTCAAACAGTATCAATTTTGGTCTTCTTTCACTGGTCCTAGTTGGATACTCATTCGAGATCAATTAGCTCTAGGGATTCCTATTGGCTTGTCTATCTTTGCAGAAATCAGCATTTTTAGTGCTGCTGGGATTGCTATGACTAAGTTCGGCACAGAAATCATAGCGGCCCATCAAGCAGCGTCTAGTTTCCTTGGATTAACATTTTCTTTCCCATTGAGTTTAAGTATGGCATCCACCATTGTCATCGCCTATGAGTTAGGAGCTAAACGATATCAAAATGCTATTACTTACACATGGATTACTCGTGGTGTAGCAGCTTTCATAGCACTTTGCATTGGAACCTATTCTTTCACTCATATCGACTTCTTAGCCAGCCTATATACCAAGGAAGATCACATGATTCCACTTATTGAAAGTTTCATTTCTTACGCCGTATTTTTCACAATTATCGATGCTGTAGGCACACCTTTACAAGGGGTTCTCCGAGCCTATCGTGATGTAACTAGCGTTTCTATTATTACCATCGGCACCTATTGGGGCGTGACCGTACCCGTTGCATACCTTTGCTACCTATTCACAGACTTCGGGCCTTACTCCGTTTGGATTGGATTATTATCAAGCACGTCTTCGGCTGCTCTCTGCTATATGTATCGATTACGTAAAGTCCAGCGCAATGTACTGAACATGTCATTCTAAAGTCATTAATTAAAACTAAACCTTTTAAATGACGAGGCGTTCCATGAACAGCCTCGTTCTTATGTGATAACGACATACACAGGTAATTAGACACAACCATTGGCACAAAACATATAGCACCAACCGAAACCTCGATAGGTAAATTGACTAGTATAACTGCACACTATACCGCCATTTTGCTTTTGACATATCTTTATAAATACTATAGAATATAGAAATATAATTTAAGGGATCTATTCAACCCCCTTTTATATTCATTAATTATTATTACATCTATATATAAATGTTCCTCGTCTTGCGTGTCTGCATAACCAACTCACGGCATATACACATATCTATTATGCTGAAATATACATACCGCTTCGATGTCTTTATATACATGTATCTTTATTATTTTGTAAAAGAAGGAGCTCCTATGGCTACTGTAAATCCAAATTATGAAAACCTACAAGGTTCTTATTTATTCGCTAATATCGCTCGTAAAGTAGAAGCTTTCAAAGAAAGTCACCCTGAAGCAGACATCATTCGCCTTGGCATTGGTGATGTGACACGTCCCCTCGTACCAGCTGTCATTGAAGCTATGCATGCAGCAGTAGATGAAATGGGTTCTGCTGACACTTTCCGTGGCTACGGTCCTGAGCAAGGCTACGATTTCTTGCGCAATGCCATCGCGGAAGGCGATTATGCACCATTAGGTATTACAATCCAACCGGATGAAATCTTCGTGTCTGACGGAGCAAAATCTGATGTGGGTAACATTCAAGAAATTTTCTCCGAAGACAACATCATCGCTATTACTGATCCTGTATATCCAGTATATCTAGATTCCAACGTCATGGGCGGTCGTACTGGCAAAGCTATCGATGGCATTTACGAAAAAGTAGTATACCTACCAACAAATGCAGAGAACAACTTTTCTCCTGCATTCCCTAAAGAACGTGTAGATATCGTCTACCTTTGCTGCCCTAACAACCCAACTGGCACCGTATTAAGCCGTGCCCGCTTAGCAGAATGGGTACAATGGTGCAAAGATAACGAAGCAATCTTGATGTTCGACTCTGCTTATGAAGCTTTCATCACATCCACAGATACAGTTCGTTCTATTTATGAAATCGAAGGCGCTCGTGAAGTGGCCATCGAATTCCGTTCTTTCTCTAAAACAGCTGGTTTCACTGGTACTCGTTGCGCCTATACAGTCGTTCCTCATGAAGTCACTGCTAAAAACGCCGAAGGTAAACGTGTTCCTCTGAATCCAATGTGGAATCGTCGTCAAACGACAAAATTCAACGGAGTTCCTTACATCATCCAACGTGGTGCTGCTGCTGTTTACACACCAGAAGGTCGTGCACAAATTAAAGAACACATCGCTTACTACATGGAAAATGCTCGCATTATCCGTGAAGGCTTAGAAGCCATTGGTCTAACTGTATTTGGTGGTGTTGATGCTCCATACATTTGGATTCAAGCACCAAAAGACATGACTAGCTGGGACTTATTTGATACCTTGTTAGAAAAAGTCCACATCGTCAGCACACCTGGTTCCGGTTTTGGTCCGGAAGGGGAAGGCTATCTACGCCTCACTGCATTTGGCAGCCGAGAAAACACAATTCGTGCTGTGGATCGCATTAAAACACTACAATTTTAATATTCCCCTTTTCTCTATGGGAATTTTCCGCTATAATGATACATGCGAAAAATAGTGAGCATAGTCCCCCTATTTTATGTCATCATATACTGTAATCTTACATTACAGTTCGTATAGCATTAATATTAATGAAAGTATCAACTTTCACGAAAGGAAGTAACATGAGCAACATTCGTATTGGTATCGTTGGATACGGTAACCTTGGCCGCGGTGTAGAAGCGGCTGTAGCATTGCAACCAGATATGGAATTGGTAGGTGTATTCTCTCGCCGTTCTGGTTTGCAAACTGTTAGTGGCGTTCCTAGCTACACAATGGAAGAAGTAGAATCTTTCAAAGGCAAAATCGATGTAATGGTATTATGCGGCGGTAGTGCTACAGACCTAATCGATCAAACTCCAGCTATTGCAGCTCATTTCAATGTGATCGACAGCTTTGACACACATGCTCGCATCCCTGAACATTTCGAAAACGTGCGCAAAGTAGCCCAAGAAGCTGGCACAGCAGCATTAATCTCTTGTGGTTGGGACCCTGGCATGTTCTCCTTGCAACGTGTGTACGCTGAAAGTATTTTACCACAAGGCGATTCCTACACATTCTGGGGCCGTGGCGTATCCCAAGGTCATTCCGATGCTATCCGTCGCATCGAAGGCGTAGCAGATGCTCGTCAATACACTGTGCCTAAACAAGAAATCATCTCCGCTATCCGCAATGGTGAAACACCAGAAGTGACAGCTACTTCTTCTCACCTTCGTGAATGCTATGTGGTATTGGAAGAAGGCGCTGACGCAGCTCGCATTGAAAATGAAATTAAAACAATGCC
Source organism: Veillonella sp. CHU732 (assembly GCF_003992085.1). Taxonomy (NCBI): domain Bacteria; kingdom Bacillati; phylum Bacillota; class Negativicutes; order Veillonellales; family Veillonellaceae; genus Veillonella; species Veillonella sp. CHU732. The sequence continues at coordinate 103,043 of NZ_RQVC01000004.1, read as the reverse complement.
TAACTACTTCGTTGGCTATGAGACAACTGTAACATTCATATCCCAAGAAGAATTGGATGCTAACCACAAAGGCATCCCACATGGCGGTCTTGTGATCCGCAGCGGCGAAACTACAACAGGTACAAAACACATCTACGAATTCGGTTTACAATTAGATTCTAACCCTGAATTTACTGGTGCTGTATTAGTAGCCTTCGCTCGTGGCGTACATCGCTTAGCAGCACATGGTGGTCGCGGTGCTTTCACAGTATTCGATATCGCACCAGCTTGGTTATCTCCAAAATCTGCTGAAGAATTACGTGCACATTATCTATAAGATATGCGTTTGATAATAGTATCTTCGTTCATGAGATACACGAGGCTGTAATACATTAACCAAAATAAAATAGAGGAACGTTGGTCAAATACTATCAACGTTCCTCTATTTTTGTATAAATCTATTGGCAGTTAGTATGCAATTATGGTATACTATGACTGTAAAAAAGAGAGCCCACAACGTGTACTAGGCGTTAGGCTCATCTCGAAACGTATCAAAAATCGAAATGCCTAACGTGTTAAGGTACGCGAAACCTTATATCGTTAGGCATTTTACTTACTTTTACGGTAAGTCAAAATTGCTACAACTAACATTCCAAACTGTATCAATAGAGATGCGATTTCAAATGGTGTCATAGTATCACCTCCTCCCAGAGTAGGAAGAGATGAGCCCAACTCACGTTGGAAGCTCTCTTATTTATAGTATATCACAAATTATACATACCGTTTATACTATTTTGATAATGTATCGCAAGCACTAAAGGAGTTACCAATGAGCACAAATTTAGAAGTAGGCATTGTAGGCCTTCCAAACGTCGGAAAAAGTACATTGTTTAATGCTATTACAAAGGCTGGCGCAGAAGCGGCAAACTACCCTTTCTGTACCATCGAACCAAATGTAGGCGTCGTAGACGTACCCGACGCTCGTTTAGCGGTGTTGGCTGAGATGTTCGGTTCTAAACGCATCTTACCTGCTGCCATGCGTTTCGTAGATATTGCAGGCCTCGTGGCTGGTGCATCCAAAGGAGAAGGTTTAGGAAACAAATTCTTAAGCCACATTCGCCAAGTCGATGCCATCGCACAAGTGATTCGTTGTTTCGATGACCCTAACATCACACATGTGGCTGGTTCTGTAGATCCTGTTCGCGATATTGAAATCATCAACACTGAACTTTGTTTAGCTGACCTTGAAAGCGTAGATAAACGCTTACAACGTATTGCTAAGTTAGCAAAATCTGGTGACAAAGATGCTCGCATGGAAGCGCCTATTTTAGAAAAAGTATCTGCTGCTTTAGGCGATGCCATCCCTGTTCGTGCCCAAGGCTTAACAGACGATGAGCTAGAAATCTTAAAAGACCTAACACTATTAACAGCTAAAAAATCTTTATACGTAGCCAACGTGGGGGAAGATGAAGTGTCCGACTACTCTGGCAACGAATTTGTAAAACAAGTAGAAGACTATGCTGCTAAAGAAGGTTCTGGCGTAGTTGTCGTATCTGCTCGCATTGAATCTGAAATTGCTGAATTATCCGACGAAGAAGCAACAGCTTTCCTAGCTGACCTCGGTTTAGAAGAAAGCGGCTTAACAAAATTAATCAAAGCTAGTTACTCCTTATTGGGCTTAATTAACTACTTTACAGCTGGCGAAATGGAAGCTCGTGCGTGGACTATCGTGGAAGGCACAAAAGCCCCTCAAGCAGCTGGTAAAATCCACTCTGACATCGAAAAAGGTTTCATTCGTGCAGAGATCGTATCCTTTGACGATTTAGAAGCTTGCGGCAGCCAAAATGCAGCCAAAGAAAAAGGTCTTGTTCGCCTAGAAGGCAAAGACTATATCATGAAAGACGGCGATGTAACACATTTCCGCTTCAACGTATAATAACCTACTAACAATACAGGCATATACAGTGTACTTTTACTTAAAATATCACTGTATATGCCTCTTTTAATTTTTTCACTTCAAAACTCATTTACAATATATACCTAACAATAATACAAGCTTATAAACATGTTTACATACAAACTACGCATAAAAAACTAGGCACACATTTCTCCGTATGCCTAGCTTTTATATTGCTTATACTATTTTAATAAACCCATAACTAATTACTATAACCTATATTAGCAAGGTGTACGTACATATTCTATCGGTTCTTTTCCCTTTTCATAATAATACATATGAGAAGGGGTTATTTTTTCTACCTCAAAGATGCGCAATACTTCTTCTATGTTTTCTTCTTGCACACCAATAGAGAGCCCACAAGCGCTAGATAGCTCTGGTGGAACTGGCATTAACTGATGAGGCACTTTATATTGCCCTAACATTTTATCTGCTTTATCTGCAAAATAGTAAGAGCTAAATAGAACGAGTACTTTTTGTGGTACCTTATCTGTAGCTGTATCAGGTTTCTTACTATCTACTGCAAAAACGTTCATGTGCGTCTACCTCATTCAATCTTTCCAGTTCTATCTACCAATGTTACCACGCATCTAATTACAATGTAACAAAGGGCTCTTGCATCATACTTTCAGTAATAGCATACAGATTCGTAATAGTGCCTACTTGCACTTTGTCTTTCACCTCGTAAAAGTCTAAACAAATGCCACAGCCACTCACAGTCACCCCTGCTGCTTCTAAGGCTTTGAAGTTTTCAATATGTTCCGACCCTTCTACCAGCATTTTTACAGCGCTATTAATGCAATAGATGGCTTTAGGTTTCACATCTGTTTCTGTCAATACATAGATGAATGTTTTCATCAAATTACGACCTAACTCTTCACTGCCTTCACCCAAATAATCTTTTGTCAACAATAGCACTTTGCCACCCATAGAAGAAGTTGGCACAGACGGTACCGCGGTTCCCATCAATTCAGGGGGAACTGTATCTTGACTAATCGGCGCACCCATTGTTGCTTTTTCTGCTTTTGTTTTTTCATAAGCTGCAATACTACGCTCCAAGCTACCTGTACCATTTGTCATATAAAATGGGGCCTCTCCACCGGCAATCGTTGTATTCGTTACAACCTTTCCTAGGGGTGCAGCAAATTCATTTTCAAAAATATCTTCCAAATCCAGGTCCTCTAAATCATTCGAAGTTTGAATATTTACAGCACTAACCGCAGTCACTTCCGCTTTCACAGCTGTAGGGGGAATCAATACAACGATGTAATTTCCCTCTTGTTCTAATACATGGTTTTCATAGCCACGGTATTCCCCTAGTTTCACCACATTGTCACGGCTCACATCATTGTCGACAATGACTTTTACATACAGATTCGCATCAGAATCCATCGCTTTTTTTGCTTCAATCACAGGCGCTGGACATACTTGGCCTCGCATATCTATCGTTACTTCTTTATTTGACATAGACTTGTTTCCTTCCTTCCTGAATGACACGGCCGATCTGCGCGGCCTGTAAACCCTTTGCTTGTAACTCTGAAAGTAACTGCTTTCCTTCACTTTCAGAACAAGCAAATAATAAACCACCTGATGTTTGCGGATCAAAACAAATATCGCTCCATACTGGATCTAAATGGTCAGCAAACTCAGCTTGATCACCTAATGCTTTACGATTCCCATACGTAGATGCTGGGACTAAGCCCATACTAGCAGCCTCTAATACATCCGTAAAGAGAGGAATTTGCTCCGCATAGAGTTCCGCAGATGTTCCACTAGCTTTTGCCATTTCAGATACATGACCAATCAAGCTGAATCCCGTAATATCCGTACAACCGTGAATGATAAACTGCGCCGCCACATCTCGAGCTCCTTTATTAATCGTTCCCATACTGTAGACAGCTTCCTGCACACCTTCAGGGAATACGCCACCTTTTGCAGCCGTGTTCATAATGCCCGTTCCAATCGGTTTAGATAGAATTAAGACATCACCCACTTGAGCATCTCCATTCGTCCAAATATGACGTGGATTAATGAGACCGGTCACAGCCATTCCAAAAATAGGCACTTCATTTTCGATACTGTGACCACCAAGAAGAGCTACTCCCGTCTCCAGTAAGACCTCATTGGCACCTTCTAAGACCTCACGAAGGACACCTTCTTTCACTAAAGGCACAGGAAAGCCTACAATATTCAATGCTGATATAGGCGTGCCACCCATCGCATACACATCACTCAAACTATTACAAGCCGCTACTCGACCAAAGAATCTCGGATCTGCCACTGGAGGTGTAAAAAAATCCACCGTCTGTACAATGGCTTGACTTTCATTAATTTGATACACCCCCGCATCTTCCATACCAGATGCATCGGTCAATACAGCTGGATGTGTGGGCATCTTCATATGCTGTAACACATCCGCTAAGATGTGCGGCCCAATCTTACAGGCGCAACCGCCCTTGGCTGCATATTTCGTTAAATCAACCATAGATATCCCTCTCCTAGAAAACTATCATGATGTACGAATCACTTCTTATTCTTCTGTTGCTTCTTTTCTGGATACTATCTTTTTTACATTCTTTTCAAACTTAGGTCGTGGTATCATCACTTGATGCCCACAGCCTTCACAGACTGTTACGAAATCAACGCCAGTTCGTTTAATCTCCCAATTCTGACTACCACAAGGATGGGGTTTCTTCATTTGTACCACATCACCTACTTGGTATTTTACAAATCCCATAGGCACCTCCTATTTCCATGATTATGTCTATAGTATATCATCTAACTTTATATTTCTCTATAGGACCTTATGGGTATTGCTGAAAGTTTCTCCCTATGCAATACTTACAAACTATGAACATTGATGACGAGTATCATTTGATAAGACCTCAAAAATACCTACCATATCACTATATCGCCCAAAGCCTATAAATAGAGGTATTTCTATGTATTATCATTACATTTTTATCTTTTGAGTTCTATTCTCAATTTCTAATTTGTGTAATCCCCCTATTTAACAGGGGAATTAACACGCTACAAATGCGACAGCAAAGCCGATTGAGAGAGCTTATCATTTATAAAAAATTTTTAAAATTTTCTAAAAAAAGACTTGCATTTCTCATTTTCATAGTCTATAATGTAATCAACAATGATTATTCGTTAAGTAACGAAATCAATAGGGACTTGCTCAAGTGAACAAGCCCACTATACAAATAAGTATTTATTTTATTACAGCTATGTAAAGTACATGGAGGAAAGAAAATGCCAGAATTAAAAGGTACTCAAACAGAAAAAAATCTTCAAGCAGCATTCGCTGGTGAATCTCAAGCTAACCGTAAATATACATACTATGCAAGTGCAGCTCGCAAAGCTGGTATGAACAAAATCGCTGATTACTTCGAAGAAACAGCAATCAACGAATCCGCTCATGCTAAAGTATGGTTCAAATTATTACACGGTGGCGATGTAAACGCTGACGTAGCGATCAACTTAAAAGACGCTGCCGCTGGCGAACACTACGAACACACTGTAATGTACCCAGAATTTGCTAAAGTTGCAAAAGAAGAAGGTTTTGCTAAAATCGCTTACTTATTCGAACAAGTTGGTGTTATCGAAGCTCGTCACGAAGAACGTTACCTTGACCTTGTAACTGCTGTTGAAGGTGGTAAAGTGTTCAAACGTGAACAACCAGTTGCTTGGATCTGTGCTAACTGTGGTTACATCCACATCGGCGAAGAAGCTCCAAAACTTTGCCCAGTATGTGCTCATCCACAAGCATTCTTCTCTCAACACGGAGAAACTCTTATCTAATCAGTAAACCGAGTGGTTTCTTAGATAAGTACTATAACATTGTATCAAGTGATACGAACCAATCTATATAAGAACTAAGTAGTTCTAAAGGCAAGTGCCTGATATACACAATATACTAAGTAGTAATGATATCTACCCAAGTGGGTCAAATTACATATACGTTATCCCAAGTGGGTTAGAGCTAGTATAAGTATACTAAAGCGACTGTGAAAACAGTCGCTTTTTTTGCATATTAACCTATACAAGCTTATGGCTACCATCTACCTAGCCGATATAACTATCTTGTAGTATTCATCATCTTCTCTTCATATTCGTAGGATATACTTTAGATACAGATAACAGGGTACACTACATTAGTTTTAACTCTTATACTTCTAATTATATGCTTAATTCATAGTTTCCCTCTATGAAAGCCTTGAAACAGCATATAATACACTCTATGGTAACCTACTAATAGGGTGTACCTAATTAACGTTTATAAACTAGATACTAAGAAGGAGACACTTATGAAACGTACATTACTATTAACGACACTAGCCATAACTATCGGTTCTTCCGCTTTTGCTTCATCCATTAACTACCCTAGTTTCCAAAGTGATCATAGACCTATGTCTTTTAAAATGGCATCCACGGAAGATATGAAAGCCTATACAACAGACTTAGAAAATTATCTAGCTGATACAGATGCAGTGATTCAAATGTTGATCACTAAAAAACGTGCTGCTATCGACACTTACAATGCTGGTGTACGCGAATATAATAAGGATGATTTTTTCCACAAAGACCGTGTTGAGCCTTACTCCTATGATGAAAGCTACTCCCAAACAAAACGTGTAGGTGGTCATACATACCATTCCTTCGGAGATACAGTGATTATCACGTCTGATAATATCATTCCTGTAGCAGAAGAGACAAAATCCCAGAAAAAAGAGGAAGATGATGCCTTCGCACGTATGATGCGCCGCATGGAAAAACACCTTGGCGTTGATCGCTGGTAAGGTTTCCTATATATACCCTTAAACACCCTTATACTACCCTTACCTATATTCTTTTATATTCCCTTCCCTATATCAACATATACCCCACACAAATAAGGACCTCTATTGCCCGATAGAGGTCCTTATTTTACATCTGTCATGGCACACTCAAGGAATAGCCTATTTTCTTCAACTCTATGATAGAAAAAAGCTGCAACCTACGCTATATCTGTAGGTTGCAGCCGTATATCTTTTAATACTTTCATCATAGATACATGATGCATCTAATACATTACTTATACCTTATCGAATTGTTTTTGTGTCGTTAAATGCTTCTTGGTCGAAGGTACCTTGTAAACGATCTACTACGATAGCATTCGTCATAGAACCACTTACGTTTAACATGGTACGTCCCATATCAACGATAGGATCTACTGCTAAGATTGGAGAAATGGATCCGAAGAATGCTCCCATACCAGTACCAGATAAGGATACGGATGCTGCCATAGTTGCTGTACCCGGAACCCCTGCAATCCCTAAGGAGCCTAATGCAATCACGATAACGCTCATTACATACATTGTAAAGTCTAATGGTACACCAGATACTCGAGCAATATAGATGATACATAACGCTGGGAAGATACCTGCACAGCCTTGCATACCTGCTGTAGTACCAAAGCTTGCTACTGTATTCGCAGTGGCAGGATTAACACCTAATTTTTTAGTCAATGTTTCTACCGTCAATGGTAACACACCCATACTAGAACGAGATGTGAAAGCTAAGATTAATGCCTCTTTTGCTTTACGGAAGTACATAATAGGGCTCACACCGAATACTGTTAATAATACGGCTTGTACAAGTAACATAATCACTACGCCTACATAGATCAAGATGATAAACAAGGCCATATCAGCAATAGCGCCAAAGCCTTTTTGCGCTAATGTAGTAGCCAACAATGCAACAACACCATATGGCATCAAACCGATGATGAAATCAGCTACCCAGAAAATCACGGTATAGGCTTCATCAAATAGTTTTGTCATCACTTCTAAATCACTAGCACCATGTTGTTTTACCAGTCTAGCAATACCGCCGATGATAACACCGAATACTACGATAGCAATGACATTCGTTTGCGCCATAGCATTCACAGGATTGGAAGGAATCAAGGCGCGCAATGTGTCTACTACTGGTTTTACTTCACGCATTTTAGAATCACCAGCCACCGCTAAAGTACCTTCTCCTAATCCTGTTACAGTACCTAGCACTAAGCCTACGATAGCAGCAATACCAACCATGACTAAGGCTACCACACCTGTGGAGGATACAAGACGCTTTAAGTTCGCATTCGTATCCATATGTAAGATAACATGAACAATGGAAATAAATACCACAGGAATAACGAGCATACGAATTAAATCAATGAATCCTCCCCCGATAAGAGAGAACCACTTCGTGCTTTCCTTGATGAATACCACATCCATCGGATTGTTAGGGAATCCTGCAATCAGTTGCACCGCAACCCCTAGTACAGCACCTACTCCAGTAGCAACCATTACAAGTGTACCGAAATGAATATTTCTTTTCTGAAGAAAATACACATATCCTAATGCGATAACGAATAGCACGAGTATACCTATCGTCATAGGATCGCTAATCATGAGAAATTGTGTAAAAAATGGCATATCCATACAAATTCCCCTTCCTTTCCAGACCTAACTATAGTCCAATTACTTCTTGATTTCCTGCACTGTACAGGCAACAATATGACCCAATTATATCATTCTCAATATAGTACGTCAATATTCCTACTTTTTATATAGGTTTATATCCATGAGTTATAATCATAAACTAAACCATAATTAACAGCATTAGTTAACAAATATAGGAGACGAATTATAAAATTTATAGTACAATAGAATAGTAAAGGTTAACAATAAGAGATCTATTGTACGATGATGTGCGCCCATGAATAGAAACGAACTAACATGACATCTGACTACGTATGTTTAGGAGGATACCATGGATACATCTTACTATTATAATTTTATCATCTTAGTACAAACGGGGAATATGACGCAAGCAGCAGAGATACTGCATATTACACAACCAGCTTTAAGTAAGCAACTCAAGTACTTAGAAGCAGAATTTGGTACCCCCCTATTAGTTATCAAGCGTGGCCAGCGTGGAGCTAGCTTTCACCTCACTGAAGCAGGTCGTATCTTTTATGAAAAAGCACAACAATTGTGTTCCATTGAGGAGTCTACCTACGCTGATGTAAAACGTCTTAGTTCTGAGGTAGAAGGCACTCTTCGTATCGCCTCCTCTGCCTCAAGGTCTACCGCCTTAATTCAGCAATATTTGCATTTCTTTTCCCGCCAATACCCTGTAGTGCGTTATGAAATTTATGAAGGATTAATGACAGATGTAACGGAATCCTTATTAAATGGTAGCGCTGAAATTGGTCTATGCAATGAGCAAATGGTAGATACCAACAAATTTGATGTTCTCTATACGCAAACGGAGGACTTATATGCGCTGTTCCGAAAAGATTTATTTTGGACAGACCGTGACTTGGAAAGTATTTCTTGGAAAGATATTTCCAAATGTCCACTCAGCTTATCTGGTGGTTCTGTACGTATGCTCATGCAAGCTCACCACAACGACTTCTCTTCTCTTAATGTCATTTCTGTAACGACTACGAAGAGCTCCGCTATTGAATGGGCTCAATCTGGGCGTACTATAGCGATTATCCCAATGGACGGACAGGAAACCGTATCCCATCCAGATATGACACGCATTAGACTTTCAGAGCTAACAAATACATTCTATAAAGCGTTTATCACCATCAAAGGACAACCTTTGTCCATGGTGGCACAACAGTTTTTAGAATTCTATAAAGCCCATTCTGGTGGAGAATAATATAGTAATACAAAAGGGTCCCGAAGGACCCTTTTTTCATATCCAATTATAATTCTTCTGTTTCTTTGATTAAGCCTCGTTTTTTCTTATTTAGATATAAGAAATACAGTGGCAAGATAATAATACAACCACCAAGGCCCCAAATCAATTGATTTGGTTTTGCCTGTGCCAACATCCAAAGAGATGTAATGATGGCAATCACAGGAATAATAATACCTCCCGGAATTTTATACGGACGCTCTTTATGAGCCCATTTTTTACGGAAAATAATGACAGAAATACAAGTTGGTAAATACTGCGTAAACCGAGATACGGCGCTGATGGCTGCCAATTGAACAAAGCTACCGCTCCATGCTAGTAATAAGCTGAATACACCTGTCACAATACATGCTACAACTGGCGTGCCCCAACTAGTACGTTTGGCTAGGATACTTGGTAACATACCATCTTCTGCCAGAGACGTTGCAATACGAGGTCCTAGGAAGGACTGAGCAATGTTAATACCACCCATAGATAACAACGTACCGGCTAGCACGAAGTACATGCCCCATGGTCCCATAATTTGACCAAATGCCGTTTGCAATGGTGCTTTATCATTAGCAAGGCTATCACCCATAATACCGATACATACTGCCAATACCAACATATATAGCACAGATACGATGATCATGACCGTAATGATGGCACGAGGCAAATTCTTTTTAGGATTTTCCATATCTTCTGCGGCTACCGCAATGGCTTCAAATCCAGTATAGGCAAAGAATAGCAATATCGCAGTGGCTGCGAATGCTCCCGATACGCCTCCATCTGAAAGTTCCACGAAATCTGGTACAAACGGTGTAAAGTTTATACCATTAATGGCAAACAACCCGATGACAATGAACGCAAATAAAGGCACCAATTTAGATACGGTAATCAAGTTATTCAGAATTTTAGTCATATTAACGCCAATAATATTAATCACCGTTAATAAGACGATGATGATCGTGGCGATGACATCTTTCATAAAATCCCCAGATAGCGCCGGAATAGCTGCCCCCAAGGCTGTCGCAAATCCTACTGCCATAACTGCCCAAGCAATGAGCACTACAATCCATTTAAGAACGCCTACTTCAAATCCCCAAAAGTCACCTAAAGAATGTTTTGCGTATAAATAGGGTCCTCCATTACGAGTGAAGAATCCCGCTACTTCAGCAAAGCATAAGGCGATACAAATGGCAAGGAATGCATCAAATAACAGCACCCCTAAACTCGCTGGTCCCATAAGAGCATATGCTTTATTCGGCAATAAGAAAATCCCTGTTCCTACAATAGCGTTAATACCGAGGAGAACGATACTCCAAAAGCCAAATTTATTATCTTTTTGTTCCATATTAGGCCTCTTTCTTAGCTGCCTCTACAAAGTCTTTGAAAATCGCTGCATTCAACTCTGTATGACGCATCATTTCCGGATGGAATTGGTACGTACGTAGGTATGGGTAGTCTGTGCCTTCCATAGCTTCTACTACAGTATCTTTAGCACGGCCTACTACACGCAAGCCTTCTCCTACTTCTTTCACGATTTGGTGATGATGGGAATTAACCATCACTTCTTCTGCACCTACCATAGCAAATAGTTTGGAGTCTTTCTCAATCACCATGGAATGAGTAGGTAATCCTGCTGTTTGATTTTGGGAATGCTTGATTGTAGCAAAGGCAGGTAAGTCTTGATATAAGGAACCTTTATGCGCTACATTGATAATTTGATGTCCACGGCAAATCCCCATGATAGGAAGCTTGCATTCTTTTGCGAAAGCTAATAAACGCATATCAAAGATATCACGTTCTGGCCAAATAGCACCTAATCCACGCTCTGGTTCTTCCCCATAGAATTGTGGGGCAATGTCATGACCACCAGAAAGAATGAGACCATCTAATCGTTCTACCAATGCTTTCAATGTTGCTTCATCTTCTTGGAATGGAATAATCACAGGAATGCCACCTGCTTCCAATACAGACTGCACATAATCATCATTCACATAGGATCGTTTATATCCTGGAAATGGACCGCCTTGGTCAATCATATGAGAACCTGAGATACCGATTAATGGTTGTTTCATAAGTAACACCTCTCCTTAAAAATACAGAGTATATATAGCTATATAATAAAATAATTTATCCTTCATTACAAGGTGTACATACATCTATTCACAAAAATAGATGTTTTTTTGATTCCCGCCATACTACAAAAATAAAATTAGAGGAAAGTCCATACTATAGATGGGCTTTCCTCCATATATCAGGTTATATCTGTTACAATAACGTTTCTACTATATTCTATTAGTATGTACCTACCTTAACATAGGAAATACCGTCCATAATAGGGCGAGCAGTTCTTGCTACCCCTGCTTTGGTAACACATAAACTCTCTGTATCTATATCAATATTAAATGTGAAAGTCCCACTTGGATGCCCTAATGTTACTGTTTTTGTACGCTTAGCTGCTTCACTGACTACATCATTGACAATCGTCCCTGGAATAAGTGCTGCTGTTGCGGTAGCAATACCTCCAGTGACTGCATAGGCCTTATGAATCACTTGTAATGCTTTAGTACGTGCTACTATATCTATCGATGCACCCTCAATCACGCGGCCCTGTATATCGGTATACGTAGAAGCAGTACCCACCATACATATCTTTGGAATGGCTGGACTAGCACTTTCTTTTGATGTCGCTAATCCCATTCTGACAGCGGCAGTCCTACGAATATCCTCTAATATATCTAATAGGCCCTCTGCATCTGCTTCGATGTCACTTGGCATTTCTGTCCCTGTATACCCTAAATCTTCTGCTTTCACAAATACACCCGGTGTGGCAGAGTCCACAAAACTTACGTCTATCCTATGATTGTTCTTCGCTGTATGCACATTACCCACTTCCAAAGTGATGGTATCTCGCACATTCCCCGTTGGCAGTAATTTCCCCGTTTTAGACCCACTAGGAGATTGAAAGTAAAGCATAATTTGTGCCCCTGTACCAGGAACTCCATCGATGGCAAAATCTCCTGTTACCACTGGTAATCCATCTTGTACAGGTATATGCGCTTCTATGATTTTATGGGTATTCGTATTATGTATGCGAACTACAGTGATTGGCTCTACTGGTTCTACCAAACCACGTAACATAGCAAAAATACCAACTCCAGATGAAATATTACCACAATTACCTTCATAATCGACAACTGCCGTATCGATACCTACGTAAGCAAATGTATAATCTACATCGCATCCTTCCACCGAAGCAGGTCCCACAATAGCCAGTTTACTCGTTAAAGGGTCTGCTCCTCCAATCCCATCAATTTGACGTACATCTGGACTCCCATAGAGGGATAGAATCATTGCATCTCGTTCTGTTGGATCTGTTGGCAAGTCTGGAGCATATAAATAAGCTCCTTTACTAGTTCCGCCACGCATGTATAATACGGGTAATTTCATATAATCTTTCATCATACACCTCGAATATAGAGGATGACACAGTCTGCACTGTGCCATCTCCTACTGCATCTATTAACGATTATTACTAATTATTGTCCACCATTACGCAAGAAGTTCAATTTACCTCCCGCTCGAACAATTTCTAATTGTCGTTCATTTAATGGTGTTCTTAATCTATACATAGTAGATTTTGTTTTATTCTCTACGGTAAATACACCAGCTGCAAAGGAAGCATCATCACAATGATAGAATAATTCATCACCTTCTTGAATACTCTCATAATCTGCCTCATTTTCAAATAATAAAGGCAAAATACCAAAGTTAACAAGATTATCCATATGAATCCGTTCAATAGATTTTGCAATCACTGCTTTTACTCCTAAATACATTGGGCAAAGTGCGGCATGTTCACGAGAAGATCCTTGTCCATAACTTTCACGAGCTACAATCACATTATAGTATCCGTGCTCAACATTTTCTTTGCATTGCTCAGCAAAATCTGGTTTTACAGGGCTGAATACATATTGACTATATTTAGGTACATTGGATCTAAATTTCAAATATGGTCCAGCTGGCATAATATGATCTGTTGTAATTTTATCTTCTACTTTAATCGTCACTTTAGCAGAAATTGTTTCTGGTAACGCAATATTGCTAGGAGGCTCTCCAATATTAGGACCTCGTAAAATAGATTGGTTTACATCGCATTTTGGTGCAACAATCAAGGAATCATCAATTTCATACACCTCAGGAAGCTCAATTGTTGGTACTTCTAAGCCTATTTCACGAGGATCCGTAATCGTTCCTGTTAAAGCAGAGGCTACCGCTGTTTCTACTGAAACTAAATGCACTAAGGCATCTTTGGTACCACTACGACCCTCATAGTTACGGTTATTCGTACGCAAAGAAATGGACTTTGTTCGTGGCGCTTGTCCGCAACCTACACAGAATCCACAGGCACTTTCAAACAAACGTGCTCCAGAAGCAAGTATATCTGCTAAGGCTCCATTTTTTGTAATCATTGCTAATGCTTGCTTGGATCCAGGAGCTACCCCAAAACTCACATCTGGATGAATTTTACGTCCTTTTAACATTGCTGCTACCATCATTAAATCTCGATAGCTAGAATTAGTACAGCTTCCTACTAATACTTGGTCTACTACAACATCTTTTAATTCTGCTACTGTTTTTACATTATCTGGAGAATGTGGACAGGCAATCATAGGCACTAAGGCATTTAGATCAATTTCAATGACTTCATCATACTGTGCATCTTCATCTGTCTGTAATTCTACCCATACATCTTCACGACCTTGAGCGCGTAAAAACTCTTTTGTTTTTGCATCACTTGGGAAAATCGATGTAGTAATTCCCATTTCTGCACCCATATTCGTGATGGTTGCTCTCTCTGGTACTGTTAAAGATGCCACACCTTCACCTGTATACTCGATGGCTGTTCCAACATTTCCTTTAGTGGTTAAAATACTTAATACTTTTAGCACGATATCTTTTGCTGCACACCAAGGTTGTAAACGCCCATTTAATTTTATATTAGTAACTTTAGGACAAGTTAAATGGATTGGCTTTCCTGCCATAGATGCTGCCACATCCATACCCCCAACACCGACAGCAAACATCCCTAAACCTCCAGCAGTTGGAGTATGACTATCTGCACCTACTAAGGTTTGACCTGGCCTAGCGAATCGTTCTAAATGTACTTGATGGCAAATCCCATTACCTGCTTTCGAATAATAAATACCATATTTACTTGCTACATCTTGTAAATATTTATGATCATCTGCATTTTCAAATCCATCTTGTAATGTATTATGATCTACATAGGATACAGATAGGGTCTTTACTCTATCTAACCCTAAAGATTCAAATTCTAAATATGCCATAGTCCCTGTGGCATCTTGTGTTAAAGTTTGGTCAATGCTGATTGCAATATCTTCACCTGCAACCAGTGTTCCCTCTACTAAATGAGTTTCTAATATTTTATAGATTAAACTTTTTCCTGCCATCTTAGTCCTCCTACTTATGCCTAACTACGATTTTACCTTACTTGAAGGCCCTTATAGTTTAAGTATATATGTTGTAGGGAAATAAATAAAATAGATTACATTTATCTTATATGATAAAATATTTTTATAAAAGGAGGGCTACCATGGAAACTATGGAAAAAGATTGGCATTTTTTCATTGCTATTGCAGAAGAAGGAAATATGACGAAGGCAGCCAATCGTTTATATATCTCTCAGCCTGCGTTATCGTATCGTCTACAGCAACTAGAAAAACAGTTCAATAAACCTTTATTTATACGTACATCTCGTGGTGTTACCTTAACAGAAACAGGGGAATTATATTATCACTATGCCTTAGATATGCTACATAGAAAACGTGAATTTGAAAACACTCTATCCAATTATAGTGATGAAATAACAGGGATATTACGGCTTGGTGTCTCGAGCATCTATGCCAATTATATGTTACCTGATATTTTATCAGGGTTTACCCGAGCCTATCCAAAGGTAAAGTTAGAAGTTTATACTGGCATTAGTTCTAAAATTGCTCAATTATTTCAGTCTAATGAGGTAGAGGTTGCTATTATTCGCGGTCCTCAATCCATTGACGGTGAATCATTATTAATTCACATAGATCGCATCGGTTTAGTAACCAATACATCTTTACCTTCTAAACCTATGCCCAGAGAAGATATCCTGACTTTGCCATTTATACGATATGCAACCGCCCATGATTTATATACTATCATCGATAAATGGTGGAAACAGCATTACCAAGTCCCTCCCAACGATAGTATAAAAGTTGATACCATGGCTACATGTCGACAATTCATCAGAAAAAATTTAGGATGGTCTGTCCTCCCAGAAACGGGATTGGGCAGGTTCTCTGATGAATTTACCTTTGAACCATTACTATGGGAAGATGGTACACCTCTATTGCGAGAAACAAAGCTTTATTATCAAGCAAATGCACTACAACGTAGAGCTGTTCATACATTTATTACCTATATAAAAAATAATATAGACTAAATAGAGGAACGTTGATATCTAACACTCAACGTTCCTCTATTATTTTATTTAGCAATAGAATATTCTCTTCATTCACAAAGGCTAATCAATACATCTCAAAGATATGTCACACTGTCAAAATAGCATCCAACCCATATTCTAGTTCTTTACAATGCCACACTCATCTGTATCCCTAGGACTCGGTGTGGTACTGTAAAACCGTTTGGTACTTGTAATGGTGTGGACAAGAATATATTGTAATTAGCACTTCCATAATGTCCTTTCATACCAACAGCTCCGCCCCATAGCTTTGTACCCAATATATCTTCTGTAGATTTGCCGTACACTTTACCATAATCTAAACCTAAGTACAGTGTATGATTCTGATTTAATGATACATCTAAGGTGTTCCGTACATAAAATCCTTGCTCTGCAGCTAGGTTTCTATCTCCGGTAAAGCCACGTATATTATGCCATCCACCGATATTAAAGAACTCACTACTGTACAGCTTACTATTCGTATACTGTCCTTTTGCTTCCATTGTATAGGTAGCTTTCCGATTCCAAAGCGTCAATGTACGCTGATAGTTCACTTTCCCCGTATATATATGATATTGTGTGGTAGCTTCTCCTAAATAATCGGTAGGTCCAGGACTAGCCCACCAAGGAACACCTCTTTCATATTGCACCAACCAATCTAAACTCTCATTCTTGCCATATCGTTTTTGATGTATTCCTATAGACCAAGATGTGGTATTTCTCCGCTGCACATCAATTTCACTACCATTGATAAAAGAATGCCTTGTCTTATGTGTAAGACCTTGCACTAATTCTGTAATCTGTTGACTGTTTCTGTGCAATACATGTTTCCATCGTAATTCATCACTAGTAAAGTTACCGCTAGAAATAAATGGTTTAATGGCATAGGCAACCCGTTGTTGATAGTCTGAATTGGAATGGCTAAGGGTAATGCTATCATTTCCAATAGGTATTTGGTATGATACATAATTTGATGTGCTTACATTGATACTATCTGAGTGTCTAGATCTAGTTAAGCTATAGTACAAAGTATCACTACGATCTAATGGTCTACCTACTGTGATGGATACATTTCCTTGAAAGCGCCCTGTTCCTTCATTACCGAAATTATCGAATCCTGTGGTGACCTCTACTTTAGACTTATTTTCTATCTGAAATACCACTATAGATGTACCTAAATTACTTCCCGGTTGTAACTGTACCTTAGCCTTCTGATGGGGCACTGTATTTAAATTATCTACAGTTTGTTCTATCTTCCGCATATTTAAGATATGCCCCTTATGAAAGGCTAATGCGTTTGTATAATTACCTGCCACACCCTTAAATTGTATTTCTTCCACAGTTCCTACCAGCAAGGATAAGCGAAGTGTACCATTCCCTATATTTTGAGGCTCCATATAGACCCTAGAGGTGACATACCCTCTATCTAGTAAGGCTGTGTTCAGTTCATCCAACACAGCGTTAATTGATCTTACTCCATACAATTGATGTTCTTTCTTAGCCACCATAGTTTGCAGAAAACTAAACTCTGCTGGAACCTGTGAAAGTTCAATATGATGAATTAAAAATTCTGGTTCATCATTTGATAGTTGATCTATCTTTTGAGGTACTACCCCCTCTGTAAGAACTGTGAAAGCTGGTGTTTCCTTTTGTTCCACATGAGATATAGAACGCTCCATCTGTTCTAGCAGTTTACTTTGCTCATCTATAGTATTGGCATAGGTACTATAATTGACAACACCCATAGGCAAAAGTGCGAGTGCTAAGATGACTTTTCTCATGGTAATACCTTTCTAAATATGTTCAATCAAATATTCTCCCCTGTACAATTCTATACACCTTCTTATTAAAATTTTGCATATTCATTTTCTGGTACAATAGTTGCTATCTTGTCTTCAGGCAAGTTAGGACTCTTAATGCCTAATTTTTCATAAGACCATAGGTCAAAGAGTTCATTGTCATAGGTTTGCTCTGCTAATACATCGTAACCAAAGTTAGTAGAAATATTTCGTTCTTCATCTATCATATAGGAGAACACCGTCCACGGTTCAAGATGACAAGCAATAAATGCATTTCGCATATAATGCGACCACAGTGCTAGTTGTTCCATTGTAGCATCATAAGTCGCCTTAGAACCCACCTTCCGATCTACCATCTCTTCAAAAGTAAGGTATTCACCATCGACAATGATATACCCTAGTTGACGACATACAGTTCCATCATTTTCTACATATAGGTATACCCGCTGATATGTACCTGGCAAGATAGAATACAAAATATCGTAACTATTTTGAAGATATTGTGGAATCAAATCGTGAATATCTTCCCCGGTAAATTCTATAGCTGGATCTACACTAACCATTTCTTCTTCCTCCTCTTCCATAAACTGAGACATATCTATGTGCATAGTCCCTGTGATACACCCCTCATGAGATGCTACTGCATGCGTGTGCAGAGGTTCTCCATCTGGGGAGAAATATCTTTTTTCCCAAGCTTCTACTAAAGCTAGCTCATCAGTAAAATTATCTTCTGTGACATTGTCATATACATAAGAGAGTTCACCGGTGGAAACATCGAAAATGTAGTCAATAGATGTATACATTTTGCTGCAAATACGATGCAACTCATCAATTTCATCAATACTTCCCTTTAATGAGATAATTAACTCTTGATATGTACACATCTTATCATTAGATTGTATATTTCTAATTCGTGTCCAGTTATTATCTATAGTATTAATGTAAAGACTAAGTTTCCAATTTTCATGCAGCCTATCTAAATGAAAGTATAGCTTTTTAGTTTTACTAGGCAAATACCTATTGATATACATAATTTGTTTATAGAGCAAGTTCTCTAGCAAATCAGGTATTTTAAGAGTTTTTGTTCTACGCTGTAATATTCTTTTAGGTTGTAAACTGCACTTATCAATATACTTTTCTGCTTCTATTTCCTCCTCCCTTATAAATCCCTTTGTATTTCCTACCTCTACATATGACCATAAAATATACGGTGTATGTGGATATTCATAGTTACCATACAAATCTTCGCTATATGTATATCTAGAATCTCCATTTTTTCCAATCTCAATATTCAGTATATTAAGAGTGTGCACATTATCCTTATTCTTAAACTTATATACTTTGAGAAAATTATCCACTAACATATTAAAAAATGACCTATCTCCAATACGTTCAGAGGAAAAACAAAATAGCTCTCCCTCCATGATATATGTTCCATCCTCAAAAGTAATTATGTATCTTGGTGCTAAACTTGACCTCCAGCACTGTCCAAAAAAAACTAAACTTTCCCAATTATCTTGTAACAAAATATTTAATCTAGCTTTTAGTAAGTCAGTCAACTTAATTGCTACTTCATCTTTCATTTCTTTTACAAACATATATTCATCCTCCATTAGGAAGAAACTGAATAACCTCAGGATTGTCATCTACTTTATATATAACATCAAATCCCGTTGGTCGTTTATTCACTCCATCATATACTATATCTATCGTTACCTTTACCTCCTTCCCCTCTTGTAACGCATTCTTCCATTGATTTTCCATTATTCTATAATCGCTTCTATTTACAATCTTTTCCATAGCAACTAGATTATCTAATTCTCCTGAGCCTCCAAAGATTTTAGCTATCAGATGCCCCCCTTCGTCACCTGGTAATCGATCATCACCGCCTGCTTTTAATTAATCTCGGTTATTTCTCTTACCAGCTTCTAAGCGTAAGTCTCCTTGGGCTGCTTTTATACGTCCTAATTCATCGGTTTGGTAATAATACCCTTTACTCTCATATACAATGTTTTCTTTTAATTGTCTTGTTTTCACTCCCGGTTTATATTGCTCACCATTCCGATAAATATCTGAACTATCAGCTAATTTTGTTGTGTTTGTAGTAGGACTTAGCGTTTCAGTAGTAGATTGTTTAAAGGATACTCATAGATTTCTGCATAACATCTAGGTTTTAACTATTATTTAGAAGTATTGTTTATTTCTCATTCCTCTTCATATATTCTTTAATTAAGGAATTGTTTAGTTCTCGGAGACCTTGTGCTACCTTTTTTCCATCTTTATAGGAAAAACGAGATTTTTCTATAGAAGATAAAAAGACTTCAATATCTGGTCTTCTTTTATACAACAAATAAAAGGTATTTATATCTTCATCATCTATATCTTCAAAATTTGTTAAAAGAGTAATATCATCTAAATACCCATATCTTAATTCCTCAATACTCGAATAAAATGAGCCTCTTCCTTCTACATCAGTAATATAATTTTTTTCATATTCACCATTTAAGATTTTAATAATATGTATATCTAATCCCAATTTTATTTTTGTATATCCTGATAATCCATAAGTATATAAATTATCACCTTTTACAATATACGTATACATATCATTTTCTATAGTTAGATTATTAAAGTAATCTCTCAATTCATAAAGATAGGTTATTTCATATCGAAAAAAAGTTTTTGTAGTCATATACCGATGAATATTGATATATAGATAAAATGTACCCATTAAAGACATAATTATTAAAAACCATACATACACTTTTCTCATTCTTCATCACCCAATAGACATAAGTTCATCCATTTTAAATGCCACATCATACGTTGTCTTATAGGCAAATATTTTTTTCCTTTTTGACTGTTGTAAAATATATGCATCTTCCAAAAATTCAACTTTAGATTCATTTTTATCATGATCCCAATTATCTATAATAGTAATTTTTGCATAAACCAGGTCTCCCTCAATTTGATATGTCGCTATATAGCTTGCTGTTCCATACGCTAAAGCTTCATCGACTCCTTTCCAATAATAAGAAATAGTCCCTTCATGTGTTAATTGTGGTAAGTCATACATATAAGTATTTAATATGGTCTTAGAAATTATTTCTTTATTCAGTTCATCGTTATTTGCAAGATATTGATGTACTTTAGAGTTCTCATTTAAAACATATAAGGGAAAGCCTGGTAAAATCTCTTCAGATTTTTCTATAATATCTTGATTATTTTCTGGTTCTATAAATAACCCCAACAGTTCGGTTGCTTGTGGTAATTTTTTCGCCTTTTTATTCCAATAGAGGATACGCCACAAGTCATTTTCTGCTTGGTTAATAGTCTCTTCATCATAAGGATTACCTTCATCTTCCATTTCTCTATATTGAACTTTAAATTTTTCAATAAACGCATTATATCTTTCTTGTCGTATGGTCTTTGCATGTTCATTTAGTAATAAATTCCACTTAACTCCATAATGACTAATACTCCCACCTAGCTCTCCCGTTCCTCCAAGGAGTTTATCTGTTGCATATCCCAAGGCATATGCTAGCCATTGTGCTTTTGCTGGATCGCCATTAGATGCTTCTAATATAGCTGGTGCTAGGAGTTCAGATAGTCCACCTGCTGCAGTGCCTACACGTGTATTACCATTCACTATATTAGCACTTATATTGCCTACTATAGCATGTAATGCCACTTTTTCTGATGAGCCTTCCTTCCAACCTGCCATATCAGAGATATGATGAATCGCTTCATTGGCATATTTGTTAAATAATTTAGTTAGTTCTTGTCGTTCTTGTATGTCTTGCTTGTTGAAAATAGTATCTAATGCTTGAAGGCTGTGATTAATATCTCTATTAATTTGACTTACATCCACCCTAGGATTCTCTACATCAATCGTTCCAGGTGCAATAGCAGATCTAGTCACACTGTGTACTTCTTTTCTTTCACCTGGCAACATATTGGGTAATAGGCCTACTTGATTATACAAGCTATTAACATACTTGAGGTGGCTTGTATACTCCTTATCTTGATTCAACTGTTGTAAGTGTTGTATCTTAGCTGGAATGCTAAGGTTTTTATCTGTGAGTATAGCATTTTTTCTATCTCTCATGTGCTCCAAAGACTTCCTGTATTGTACGTCAGATAGATACGATACTCCCTTAGACCCATAGGTATATTTCGCCCTATTCTTCATATCTTTCATCACTAGGTATTTTGTTTTTAATGTATTCGTATCTGTACGACTAGCTAAGAGGGCTCCTTCTAATGTGGTCGTATTGCCTACGGATATGTTGAATCCTGTACTTCCTGCATAAAGTCCAGACTGGTGGATCACAGAGGTGTATTTGCTATCTATATCCGTCCGTTGCAAGGAGCTTTGTAACGATTTAAATGCTCCCTTTTTAGATAGGCTAAGCCCCATGCCACCAGATGTAGTATGGTCTGTATAATCATGTGTATCTTGTACAGAGTGAATCTCTAAATTTCCACCAATATTTGCTTGGATAGCCTCTCCTTTGAAAACACCGTCTTTAATATTCAAATCCTGTTTTGTACTTACTCCAAGGGTATTCGATGCAGTTATCTTCGTAGGAGCATGAACTATATCTGTGCCTGCTATACTACCTTTACTACCACTGGCATTGACGGATATATCGGAGAATCGGTGTTGTAATACATCATAGGAAATACCTAAGGAGCCTTGTTTCTGTTTCATACTCTGTGTCATCTCAGAAGTCGTTTCTTTGCCCTTCACATAGATACTGTTCGCAGAATCTAAGGTAATGTCCTTGCCTTGTACATCACTTTCTTCTATGCGAAGATCGTCCTTCTTAGTGGTAACACGAACATGCCCCTCTGACACAACCGTCGATGCTTTTGCTATCTTACTATCTACATTCGTAGAAGCTTCGCTTCGTTCTGTGCCTAAAGATAGATTGAGGTGTAAACTCTTGACTTGATCTTTCAGTTTAGATTTTTCTAAAGATGTCTTAGCATCGTCATAGGTTTTGTAGGCTAATAGAGCTTTCAATCGTTCGTCTTTTACAGAGTTTGCTCGCGTCAATGTACCCACTGCATTGGTTGTGGTATCTACTAAGCGATTCGACAATGAGAGAGTAAGCCCACTTTTAGAAAATCTATGTGTTTCTTCTGTATGGGATGTGGTATACCCATTACGGATTGTCACGCCAGACCCTTGGACCTGAATATCCCCTTTAGATGTTACATCACTAGCTTCTACTTGTGTGGATCCTGTAGCACCTAAGGTGACAGAACCAAAGCGGCTTCCAATCACGCTGCCTTTGGCTATACTACTCTTAGCATCATAGGTGTCTCTTTGTTTTTGTGTACCAATGGTAAGGCTAAGACCGCCATTACCAAAGATACCCGATTTACGTACTTCCTCACGATGAGTGGCACCAGATTCTTCAGGAGTTGAATTAAAGTTTCTTTTCCCTGATTTATAACGTTTTCATTTAATTATACAGTAACAAAAATAGTAAAATTAGTATCTTCTAATCAATATCTATCCTTTAGACTTGATTATTGTATCAACACAAGAATATTCACTGCGTTGGAGACCAAATAGCAATTCCCCTAGCTCTATCTCTTTTTTCATTTCTTCTCCAACTACGTCTATATATACCTTATAATTTATTTCTTGTTGTCTATCATATCCTAGACGTTCCAATATATCTATAGCTTCATAATACAGCTTTGTAGTGAAATCAAATAACACCTCTGCATCGTCACCAAAAACATTCCTTTTAATAGTTATTATATTAAATTCATTGTCCCTAACAGTTATTGTTTGTTGTACCTGTATATAAAACGTTTTTATATACAACGATACATATATATATGTTGCTGAAACAACTTGAATATCTCCTTCATTAGTACAATAGGTACCTATATGCCATACATAACTTTGTTCTTTATCTGGTAGTCTACTCCCTCCATATTTTTTACATAGGGAATCTAACTCTTCAATTGCTTGAGAATGCATATATCTAGGAATACAGTCATCCACAACATACTCCTCGTCTATAAATTTACTGTGATTTACTAAATGTATGATTTCTTCTGCAATATTAGTTAAAGATTGATCAATATCCTTTTCAATTTTACCGCTAGAATCACCAAGTTCCTCACCGTAACACAATATATATCCCAAATAGTGTTGGCATCCTAAAAATTCCTCACCTGACCTTGATTCATCCATGGGCACTAAAGGAATCCTTTGATGTATATCAACAGTAGAAATGTTACTATAGCCATTTAATTTC
Organism: Veillonella sp. CHU732; assembly: GCF_003992085.1. Lineage (NCBI taxonomy): Bacteria > Bacillati > Bacillota > Negativicutes > Veillonellales > Veillonellaceae > Veillonella > Veillonella sp. CHU732. Next base: position 78,773 of record NZ_RQVC01000004.1, on the reverse strand, counting down.
AATAATTCTTCAATATATTGTCTTTCCTTTAAATAATCATAAAAAACATCCTTCATAGTTATTGCATATAAACTAAGGCTATTAAAAAATATACCATACTTTTCACGATTACTTAAAATCACCTCATATTCATAATAAATTTCATAACATGGGGACTTAGGATAAACCTTAACCTTCATAGTTGTCACAAATGTATCACAATCATTAAGAGTTAATTTTGGGCGCCCATATCGTATAAGTAGTTCTGGACCAAAACTATTTACTATATAATTTTTAAGTTTACAGTCTGAATATAAAAAATCAAACGACTTGTAATTTTCTACTTGATTTATTATTTCTTTCTTTCTTATAATACATTGATTAAAGGAATCTTTATTTTTCATTATAATACCTCATCGAATTCTTAAAACCCGATTTTTCTTTTGCTTGTTTTGTGGAATTAAATCGATATTTACCTCATCAATATGTTTCATATTTCTATCAAACTTTTCAAATCTGCCGTGCATTGTATCTATTGTATAATAAAACCCATTATTATCTTTATATACTATTCTACCATCTAATGACCTTCCTACTTTTTCCCATCCATAATCTGAAGCAATTCCTTTTAACTTAGCAAGTACTGTTCCTATTCTTTCTTCTACTGGCATTTTAGAAATCGCTTTTTCAAACTCTTGAGCTCTTGAATCACTAGGTTGTAATGAGTCTATTCCATCATTTTTACTATTCGTACTCCGCTTTATAAATAATGTATTAAGATTATGATTTATCTCTCCAGAAAATTTCTTTAATGAAAGTAACCCGTGTGTAGTAGAAATAATACCTTCACCACTATATCCTAATGCTGCTCGTCCATAATTTAAATTACCAATAGATCCTACATGTGATTTATAAAAACCACTAGCTACTTCAAATCCACCTTGTGCTCCCCCAACTATATTTCCTATAACTTTACCAGCTAAGTATTCTGTACTATTCGATGAAATAGGATTAATTTCAAAAACATTTTTAGCTATAGAATGACCTACTCCATAGCCTACAACATCATCATACCCTTTTACTGACCCTGCAAGAATTTCTATTGTTTTGGCTAAAATAGGACTTGAAGCTTGACGATTAGCAGCAAAAGCTCTTCCATTATAAGTAACATAGTTGACCGTTTCTCCATCCCACTCTGTTCTTTGAACATTCCATCCATGATCAGCCAAAAAATCTCCAAATTGATCATAAGTATAGTCGGCGTTTCTATTAGTAAATAAAAACTCTCCATTAATATAGACGTAATTATTACCATCATATGATGTTACTACTCGACTTCTTCTATCAGCATAAATATCGCCATCATTTAAATATGAATTTTTTGACGAGTATAGAATACCGGCTTCGATGTCCCTTCTAACATCATTAGAAAACTGCACACTTTCTAGGCTACGCTCAGTCATTTTCGCTAATGTATAGTTGAGACCTTTTTTAAAATATTCAGGATTTGTCCATGTATATATACTATCAGCTACAGAACCATCTATTATTTCATCTTTCTCATCTTCTGTACCAATACCATGTTGTACCCTATAATTACTAATAGCAAAATACATTCCAATTATTTCAGCACGTCTTTTCTCACTCTCTGCTTCCATAAGTTGCCTCAAAAATGCTTGTTGCTCTTCATGTGTTAACCAGTTAAATTTATCTGCATAAGTTTTTAACGAGTAATAAGGATTATTCGACTTTTCTGCTATAAAATTTGATATAGAATAAAGCCCCTTTAATACATTTGATGGAAGTTTTTTACTATACTCATTTATAGAGCCATAAAATCCTCCTTGAAGCATATTATATCCGCCCAATGAGCTGAGAAATCCACTCGCTATACCATGAGCAATAACCTTATATAAACCTCCATCTCCCCACTTATGATAATTACGTTCCAGCTTATTTACTAATGATTTATTTCCACTCTTTTCAGCCTCTACCTTTTTTGACAACAAGGATTTTTGTTTTTTATAAGCAATATCACCAATTAAGGTAAAGATTTTACTTGATAAATTTCCTATATATTCAGACTTTTCTATAGCTTTGTTCTTTATAAAAATCTGAGGTAGTGGATATATATTATCCTCTATGTTGCTATCTTCATTTTTTAAGGATACATTGATCCCATCTGTTACAATACTACCTTTTGCGATAAATGTTTTTGTTCTATTGGAAATGCTATCACTTATAGGGGGCAAGTGAATGCCAGTATATTGAAAATCTATTTTATTATTGGCTTTATTACCTATATTAATTCTATTACTTATCTTACCCAAATAAGTATGCCCTGTTACACTATATTTCGCCCTATTCTCCATATCCTTCATATCTAGATATTTTGTTTTTAATGTATTCCTATCTGTTTGACTAGATAACAGGGCCCCTTCTAATGTGGTCGTATTGCCTACGGATATGTTGAATCCTATACTTCCTGCATAGAGTCCAGATTGGTGAATCACAGAGGTGTATTTGCTATCTATATCCGTCCGTTGCAAGGAGCTTTGTAACGATTTGAATGCACCTTTCTTAGATAGGCTAAGTCCCATGCCACCAGATGTAGTATGGTCTGTATAGTCATGTGTATCTTGTACAGAGCGAATCTCTAGATTTCTACCCACATTTGCCTCAATAGCATCTCCTTTGAGAACACCATCTTTGATGTGTACATCCTGTGTTGTAGTCACTCCAAGGGTGTTAGTTGCTATTATCTTTGTAGGATCATGGACTATGTCTGTACCGGCTATACTACCTTTACTGCCACTGGCATTGACGGATATATCGGAGAAGCGATGTTGTAAAAGGTCATAAGAAATACCTAGAGATCCTTGCTTCTGTTTCATACTCTGTGACATCTTAGAAGTTGTTTCTTTGCCCTTCACATAGATACTATTTGCCGACTCTAAGGTAATGTCCTTGCCTTGTACATCGCTTCCTTCTATGCGGATATCATCCTTCTTTGTGGCAATACGAATATGTCCATCGGATACAACGGTCGATCCTTTTGCTATCTTACTATCTACATTCGTAGAAGCTTCGCTTCGTTCTGCGCCTAAAGATAGATTGAGTTGTAAACTCTTGGCTTGGTCTTTCAGTTTAGATTTTTCTAAAGATGTCTTAGCATCGTCATAGGTTTTGTAGGCTAATAGAGCTTTCAATCGCTCGTCTTTTACAGAGTTTGCTCGCGTCAATGTACCCACTGCATTGGTTGTAGTATCTACTAAGCGATTCGACAAAGAGAGAGTAAGCCCACTTTTAGAAAATCTATGTGTTTCTCCTGTATGCGATGTGGTATAACCATTGCGAATTATTACGCCAGAGCCTTGAACCTGAATATCCCCTTTCGATGCTACATCACTAGCTTCTATTTGTGTAGTGCCCGTAGCACCTAAGGTGACAGAACCAAAGCGGCTTCCAATCACGCTGCCTTTGGCTATACTACTCTTAGCATCATAGGTGTCTCTTTGTTTTTGTGTACCAATGGTAAGGCTAAGACCGCCATTACCAAAGATACCCGATTTACGTACTTCCTCACGATGAGTGGCACCAGATTCTTCCTGTGCTGATGTAATAGTCAAATTGCCTTCACTCGTAACCGTAACATCTGCATCACCCACTATATGGCTGGCTTTAACTAGTACGTCTTGCTTACCATCTACCTTAACAGTACCACTGGAAATTGTAGAACCTACGACTGTATCTGTACGTTTATGGTCATAGATATCCCTTGTAGTAGATGACAAGAACCCTCTATCTTTTTGATGTATCTCAGATAGTGTTTCATGACGCTCAGTACCATGTGCAATAGATACTCGACCTGCTTGTACATCTACAAGACCCGTTTTACTATGTATAGTGCTTCCTTTCATAGATACATTGTTATCCATACGCACCTTAACACCAGTCTCGCCTTCAATGGTAGCTCCTAGATTCTGTTCATCTATGACCATCTTACGGTTGAAATAGTCACTACCTCTAGCACCCACAGCTACATCTGACAAAGTTTTATTCGTTACATTCTCAAGGGTTAGAGAGTTTCCGCTAAGGTCCACAGTGTGTCCCATCATGCGAGAGCCTTGTAAGGTGATCTCTCCCCCTTGGACTTGTACCGTATGTCCTTGTACGGTACTTCCTAGGTACTTAGTGGACTCTAAGGTTACACCACTAGCTATATGGCGATTTTGTAAGGCAAGAGCAGAGACCTGTATATCTTTCCCTGCTAGATTGACCGTACTATTTCCCTGTATAGTAGCCCCTACAGAGTGTATGGTATCTCCTTGGATATGGATACCGCCATCACTAGTGATACTTGCTGTGCCATGTGCTGTATCTTGTTGACTTCCCAATAAATTATTAGTCGTTACCTGCGTTTCATTACGGATATCCTTTCCTTCTATGTGAACACCATCTTTACCATGTATACGACCCGAAGTATTTTGTAACATATCTGTGCGTATAGAAACTAGATTACCATTGATACTCCCGTTGAGGTTTCGAACATTGTTACCTACAATGGACAAAGAATCCTTAGCTTGTATAGTGCCCGTATTATCTACCTTTTGGCTTATTACCTGCACATCTTTACCTAAGACGATACTACCATCTTTGCGCAAATCTCCAGGTTGCAAGATACTGTTAGGTATACCTGAAAGTAAAGACTGATCATGACCTGTATATTTCGTAAGGGTATGACCACTTTGACGGAGTTCTTCTTTCGCTATTTCTTGATCTGTATATCCATTGCGTAATCGATTGTACACTCGTTCTGGGTCGGCTTGTAATCTAGTGACCATATAGTCACTAGACAAAAACTCTTTTTTATCTGTATATAAAGGGTTCTCTTCTACTTTAGCTACGGCAAGGGGATTCATCGTCATATAGAGTTGTTTTGATGGTTCCAACACAGGGGTTACTAACTTAGAAACATCTGTAGGTGCCACTGCAGTTTCAACCTTTTTATCTCGCACTGCATAGGCTGTTCCATCTGCTTCAAGTGTTGTATTGATAAATGCATTAGACTGGATGCTCGTAGTTCCGTGACTGCCTAATACGGCAATACGTTCACTGGATGGACTACTTTCAGCATCAAAGATTGTATGATGTTCATAGGGAATATCCGTATGTCCATAGACCCACTTTTTACGTTTCCACCAGCGTTTTTTCTGTTTATACTTCCAATAATGTCTATCTCGGCCTATATCATCATAATGAACTGTCCCTTGGTATCCTGTGTTGGTAATGGAATCTGCCGTAACCTGTAAGCCATCCTTCGCCATAATTTGGCTGTATGTATTTTGCACATCTTGCCCTGTAATATGAATGGTGCCATCGCTAAGTATTCTAGATGTGGCAGTTTCCTCTTCTATGGTTCCTGTATGAATCGTTCTATGGTATTTTCTATCTGCCTCATAATAGTTAGGCTGGTCTAGATGCGGTATGCCCTCATACTTATCTTCTTCTCAAATGGTCCACCCCGTCTTAAACACATCCTTATAGTTTTGTATCTTAGGGGCTTTGATAGTGAGATCACCTTTGACAATGACATCTGAGGACCTATTTTCAAAGCTCTCTCTTCCTAGCACATAGGCATTACCTTTTACATAGATATCTGAACCAAAGTAAGAACCTTTGCTATTAATATTCCGAATGTGGCGACCTTGCGCACGCAAATTACCTAGCACATGCCACAATCCACTGGTGTTCGTCACATTCTCTTTCATATCTATCTCTGTATCGTTTTTTGCAAAGAGAATGCCTTTCGTATTGGCAAACGTATCTCCTTGTATCTGCAAGGTATCTTCTGCAATGATAGCCCCTGTGTTTATGTTTTCTAAGTTGCCCACAGTTACGTGCATCGTACCATGACTGACTACATGGGATGCATCATTTTGTAACGTATCTCCCGTGATATGTAAACTGCCACCAGTTTCTAACACAGAGGAATTGATATTTCGGATATGATACGCTGAGACGTGGACAGTCTGACTTGCCTTCATAATGCCCTTATCTTGTACAAGCTCGTTTCCATCAAATTGGAGCATATCTTTACTTTCTACAAACCCTACATTGTGCATAGTTTTGGCAGATATATGCATAGTCTCTGCTGCTATATTCCCTGTATTCTCTAAGGTATCAGTGTCAATACGAAGGTGACGATCCCATAGTTCACTGCGACGGTTACGTAGATGGTCGCTGATGAAAGTGCTATCTATCTGTTGTCCCCCATAGCCTTTGCCTACGATATCTATGTAACTTTTCCCTTGCAAGGTCATGTGAGTGCCATTGATTACACCGAATCCGTTGACGGTCATACCATTGGGGTTTACGATGACCACATCTGCTGGATTCCCTGCCACTTCTATATATCCCTTCAACGTAGATGGGTTCGTAGAGGTAACTTCATTAATGATTGTCTTAGCACCATTCCCAGCTAAGAACATATTTTTATCTATGTAGCCAGCTAATTGTGTCTTTGTGTATTTCGTAGCATTATTGAGAATAAGACCTCGCTCTTTCACATTAAACTGTGTATATACATTGTGAGAAACACCGTTTCCATCAACACCGGCAATGTGTAGGATATCTATGCCATTCCTCGTCGTATCTAGGATCGGTTGACGATTCTTAGGACTATTCGCATCTACAACAATAGGTAACTCTTCTTGTGTATCCTCTACGACAACCTTGCTAGGTATGTGGGGAATAGGTTGTATAGTCGGTGTATGTAAAGGGTTCTCTAGTGTTGGTTTTGGAATATCTACAGGCGTTTCAGGCGTAGGTGTTTGCGATTCTATATGCAGTTTATCTTTTGATAGTACTTGTATATGGTTTCGATCTACTTCTACCTGTTTTCCACGTACAGTGATATCCCCAGACTGAGAGCGTATGCCGCCTTGATACACAATAGAGTCTGTACCTTGGATAGTTATATTCTCAGCACTGGAAATCACTCCCTGTCCACGTAGATTAGTAACATTTGCCTCAATCTGTTTTCCTTGTAGGTTCCCATCATTGGTAAAAGTAGCACTTTGTATTGTCACACTTTCATCGCCCACTATGGTGCCACGATTATGGAAGTCTTGGCTACGAATCACTACTTCTTTGGCACTGTGAACACTTGTAGGCTCTTGCTGTGAACCACCTTGTTCGATGGTGAGATTTCCCGCTGTGTCAATATGTAGGGTGCCTGCTATGGCATCGATAGAGCCACTGATATTAACACCTAATCCAGATTCTGTACCGATTAAAGAAATGGTATTTCCATACATGCCACCAAGAGCCCCTACATCTAAAGCAACTCCTGTAGATGTACTTTCACCAGATTCCCTAGCTGTGACAGTTCCATCTGCATAGTTCACTGTATTACGCCCTGTAACAGCACGAATCGCATCTTGTGCCACCACATCTGCATTGATACGTATCGTCCTTGCTAATAAATCTACCTTTGAAATAGGGGTATATGAGTTAGCTCCACTATGTTCCGTAGGTGCATTGATAGCCCCTGTTACATCAATCTTTCCTTTCTCAATAACAAAGTTTTCTAACCGACCATCTACCATGTGTGGGACACCTGTAGTAAGCGTAGCTTTTGGGGTGTTAATAAAATGAACCCCTTTGATAGAAATCCCGTTAGGATTAGCAATGACCACATCTGCTGGCTGTCCTACTACTTCAAAAGTTCCTGCTAACTGGGATGTAGAAGTCCCTACTACTTCGTTGACAATAAGGTTGCCAGACTCTCGTAAGTTAGGGTTTGCATTTACAGGACCAATCTGAGTACTAACTGTAGGTGTAATGGCGTTGTTAAAGATAGCCCCCCGTATCTGTAGAAAAGGACTCATACCGATTATGCGATACACCATGGTTCGGACTTACAATCTGTATAACGGGAACAGCTTGACTATTGTCCACCATGACCTCGTGACTTACAATTCCCTGTGCCGCATAGGTCCCTAATTGCAGCGACAACGTAATCCATAACGTTAAGAGTTCTTTTCTTTCTTTTTTCATAATCAATACCCCTATTACTTAATGACCATACCTCTAAAACCTGATATGTTCTATGCTTTCATCATACCATATATAGGCAACACTAAAAAAGACTAAGCCCGAAAGCCTAGTCTTTTTCATATACTTATTTATGCTGTTTATAGCAATGGTTTACGTACTACGTCGATGATGGAACCATCACGATATTCGATGATAGCTACTACATCTTTAGGATCTTGAGATACTTCAATACCTTCTGGTTTACCAACCATGTCGTACGCCATTTGTTGTAACTCTTCAATTGTATAAATTGGTAAGTTAGAATCTTTGAATCGTTCGATCAAATCTTGGCGATTTGGATTGATTGCAATACCACGTTCTGTTACCAACACGTCGATACTTTCACCTGGAGTGATAACTGTTTCCACACGTTCACGAATCATTGGTAAGCGACCACGAATCAATGGGCAAGTGATAACAGTTACTTTTGCGCCTGCTGCTGTATCGGAGTGACCACCGGATGCACCCATCAAGATACCATTGGAGTCAGTCATACAGTTTACATTGAAATCTGTATCGATTTCTGTAGCGCCCAAGAATACTACATCTAAGTAGTTTGTCATACAGTCTGTTGTAGGGTCTGCGTACATGGATGCACTCATTTCAATATGATTTGGATTTGTATCCAAGGATGCCGCTGCTGTTGTGTCAAATGTCTGTGTATCATAAATCGCTTTAATGTGACCTTTTTCAAGCATGCTTACTAGTACGCCTGTGGCACCACCAACGCCGAATCCACCAACAACGCCTTTTTTCTCTAATTTTTCACCGATGAATTTAGCTACTGCTAATGGAGCTCCACCAGCGCCCAATTGGAAAGAGAAACCTTCTTGGATAATACCAGCTTCATCAAGGAATTCTGCTGCCATTTCCGCAATTTTAATTTGTACAGGGTTTTTCGTGATTCCCACAGCACCAGATGCGATACCTTCTGGGTCACCGATAGCCTCTACTTCTACGATATAATCTACATCTGTTTGAGGGATGGAGATTGGGTATACATTGTCAATTAAGTTATCTGTTAACAATACAGTTTGATCTGCATAGTGAGAGTCAACCATAGCATAACCTAACGCACCACAAGCAGATTTGCCTTTACGGCCTGTAGCATTACCACGACGATCACAAGCAGGTACGCCCATGAAAGCTACGTCAATGTGAGCTTCTCCAGTGCAAACTGCGCGAGCACGTCCACCATGAGAACGAATCACTACTGGGCGTTTCAATACGCCTGGGTTCAAGCTTAAGAATTTCCCCAATGCATCACGAAGACCAGATGTTTCGATGGCTGTTACTGTGCCATCTTTAATCATATCGATTAAGAACTCATGGCAAGGAGCTAAGGAAGAGTTAAGGATTGTAATATCTTTGATTCCTTTGGCTTGTACACGGTCCATCACAAGTTTCATTACATAGTCACCATTACGTAAATGATGATGGAAGGAAATAGACATACCATCTTTCAGACCTACTTTTTCAATAGCTTCATCGATGGATCCTAGTAATTTATTTTCACCTGGAGTGTGAAGTTTCACTGGTTTACCTGCACGTGTACCAGTTTCTGTCATAGCGAATTGACCTTCATATACACGACGACCTTGAAGGCATTCTAATTCCATAGGAATATCGCGACCAATTTTATTTAACATCGATTTCTGCTCCTTCCTCAAGTTCTACTTTGATACCTGCTGCACGGGCTTTATCTACCACGCGTTGTGCACGTACTACGATAGGACCGTCGATCATTTTACCATCTACAGCGATAACGCCTTTATTGTTGCGAAGTGCTTCTGCATAGGAGTTCAACACTTTTACAGAATGCGCAATTTCTTTTTCATCTGGCGTGAACACTTCATGGATAATTTTGATTTGGCTCGGGTGAATACAAGATTTTCCATCGTAACCTAATGCTTTGATGAATTCTACTTCTTCACGGAAACCTTGTGGGTCTTTTACATCGGAGAATACTGTGTCAAGTACACGGATACCTGCTTCACGAGCTGCATGAAGGATCGTTTGACGAGCAAATAACAATTCATGTGCTGGTTTATGTTTGCCTGTACGAAGGTCAGCACGGTAGTCTTCTGCACCAAGAGCGATTGCTACTACACGAGGGCCTTGTGCGATTTCACGTACATTATATAGACCTTTTACAGATTCGATAGCTACGATAATGTTGATAGTACCTTCTTCCCAACCGTTCGCTTTTTCTACTTCTTCAATTTTCTTAGCAACAATTTCTACTTCAGATACATCTTCAGTTTTTGGAAGACGAATCAAGTCAGGTTTTGCTGGTACGATGACATCAAGGTCAGCATAACCATATGGAGTTTGTGTTGGATGGTTGATACGAACCACTGTTTCACCTTTGAATTTTAAAGTTTTCAAAGCTTCTGCTGTCAATAGACGAGCTGTATCTTTTTCAGTGACTGCTACGGAGTCTTCAATGTCAAACATGATGGAGTCTGCACCGTGGATATCAGCACTGTTGATCATTTTAGGCGTGTTACCAGGTACGAACATCATGGAACGAGATAAACGTTTTTTTGCTAATTCAGTTAATTGGCTCATTATGCTTCGCTCCCTCTTTCTAATGCACCCAATACACGGGCTTTAATCGTATAATCCCAAGCTGCTTTGTCATCAGCAATTACTTTTACGCCATCGAACCCTGCTTCTTTTACAGTGGCTTCGATGAAAGCACGAATATGCTTACCGTAGGCACGCTCAACTTTTGATTTTAATTCTACTTCGATACCAGATGCAATTGGTTCCACTGTCACCAATACATCATTTTTTTCATCAAAGCCAGCCATAGCTGCTTTCACTAGATGTTTCATAGTTAATCCTTTCTATGCATAACAACATCATGAAAAGCCAGGTCCACAGGAAATACCCCCGTAGATCCTGACTCACATGATCCAATTTATATTATAGGATACCTAACATACCCCACCATGGATAACCAATTACGAATGTAAGCACTAAGCAAACGATTGCTACTACACCGCCAGTGATCCACCAATCTTTTACGTCGTTATAGCCTGCGCCGAATACGATAGGTGCTGCCGCTCCACCGTAATGTGTTAATGCACCACCATAGGAGTTAGATGCGCACAATACTAATGCTAATGCCATAGGGTTCACACCAGCTGCAGGGCCCACTGCCAAGAATACTGGAAGCATTGCTACTACATAAGCAGAACCAGATGCGAATAAGTAACGAATTGCTACGGAAATAATTCCGATAATAACAAGTGCTACAAATCCATTGTCTCCGAAATGAAGATGTGTTTGCATTACATCTGCTAACCATTCGAAGAATTTAGCTTTAGCTAATGCATCAGATAAACCGATGATACCACCGAACCACATCAATGTGTTCCAGCCACCTTTATTAGCAACCATATCATCCCATTTAATAGCGCCCAAGCAGAAGGAAGCTACCATGGATACAATTGCCACAGCTGTAGCATCAATTTTAAATTTAATGCCGAATGCTGCCAAAATGGAAGGCAATGCCCAACCTAATAAAGCGAAGATAAAAATACCAACCAATGTTTTTTCAGCTCCAGACATAGGTCCTAGTTCTGCTAAGCCTTCAGCAGCAATTTTTTTATTGTCTACTGTTGTCATTGTTGGTTTATTGAACAAGTACGTGATGTATGGAACTACTAATAACATAGCAATGCCTGGTACGATCATAGCTAGAGCCCATAAGCCCCAATCTAAATGTACACCTAACATTTTAGCCATGAAGTCACCTGCCAATGCGTTAGGTGCCATCGCTGTTAAGAACATTAAGGATGTAACTTTTGTTACCATGTAGGTATTAACCATTAAGAAACGACCAGCTTTATTAGCTGTTTCACCTGGTTCAGAACCTAAGGATTTTGCCACTGCATTCATAATTGGGAATACGATACCACCACAACGAGCTGTATTAGATGGTGTTGCAGGGGATACAACAAAGTCAAGCAATGCTGTTACATAGCCTAAGCGAAGTACTGTACCGCCAAATGCATTGATTAGATGATACGCAATACGACGACCTAAGCCAGTCTTTACAAATGCTACAGATAAAGCAAATGCAGAGAATACCAACCATGCTGTTGTTGTTGCATAACCAGAAAGAACTGCTTTTGTGTTACCTAAAAATAATGCAGAACCTGCGATAGCGGATAATACTACTACAGGAGCTGGAAATGGCTTCAAAATTAAGCCTACGATAGCTGCTAAATAGAAACCAAATAGTTTCCAAGCACCATCTGCTAATCCTTCTGGAGCTGGGCTATACCAGATCACGATTGGGATTAACAACATAATCAAAGCATTGATTACTTTTTTGTTCATCTTGTGTCTCCTTACTACATAAGATATAAATACATTGCCTATGTTGCTTGCACTCTTACTTTCTATAAACGTGAAACTTAATATATATAAATAAATTGTATATAAGGGCGGTTCACCACTTACTAGAATACTAGAACGTGCAAATGTCTAGGTCTTTCTACACTCTCATTATATCCAATCATTTCAGGCGATAAAAATAAAAATCCTTTATAAGGCTTATAAAATTTTTATTATCAACAAAACGCCTTCATGTATGCATTTAGAGAATACATTATAAAGATAGGTATCATGCGGTTTTTATATTATTCCTACTAAATTGTTCCTATTTTCATGATATATATCTGTGATAATTGCTACTTTCATATACATTAACAGTCCGTTAATAGTATTCTAAACTAATCAAATTTGCTGTTAGAACAATCTGCCCATTGCAAAATATTGAGACATACAAAAAAGGGGAGGTGCTGATCCTCCCCCTTTAGCTTGTATATCCCGGTAATGTAACGATTTGGTGATTTTCGTAATACTCTGTTACATAATCAATAAAAGTTTTCACTGCAATGAGCTTTGTACTTACTTCATCATGGAACAAATAGGTAGAACGTACCAATGGACGATCATCTTTCATCCGTAAAGGTTCCACATAAATACCATGTTCACGACAACTACCAAGTCCTAAGTATGGTAAAATAGCCCAACCTAATCCTTCTCGCACGAAGTGACGGCAAGTCACCATAGAGTCCAGTTCCATGGCTGGTCTCACATCTCCCACGCTATGTTCTTTCTTCCAATTTTCTACCACTGTCGCAATGGATCCATCCGTGCGATAGTTAATCATCGGAATATCCCGTAATTCCTTGTAATCCACAGGATGTTTATAGACTAAACAATAGGGTTCATCAAAAAGACGCACCCCATTCGGCACATGACTATATTCCCCACGGGCAAAGGCAATCATCACCTCTCCAGAATTAAACATTTTATTCACATGGGAGCTATACCCGGTCTTCACTTCAATACGAATCTTAGGATATTGTTTTGTGAAATTATTGAGCAAATGAGGCAACTCATAGTCCGCAAAATTAATGGATGCAGCAATTTTTAAGGTACCTTGTATTTTTCCTGTCACCTTTCCAATATTTTGTCGCAATTCCTCCCGGGACCGAATCATACGTCGACAATACTCGTAATACAACTCGCCTTCTGCAGTTAACGCAATGCCATCATTAGCACGAATTAATAAGGGACGCCCTAAAATATCTTCTACTTGCTTTAATCGATAGCTTAATGCAGGTTGTGAAAGAAATAATTTTTCTGCTGCTTTCGTAATATTGCCTTCTTCCACCACTGTGACGAAGGTTTGCCATTCTTTTGCTTCCATATACAACCTCCTTACTTGTGTTATTCTATTATATATTATCTCATATATCGAAAGATTTGCATACTAAAAGGGAGAGCTTATAGCTCCCCCCCTTTTATAAATGTGCTCTCACAAATTAACGATACGTTACCGACGACCGAAAACGCGAAGTAGATTGATGAAAATATTGATGAAATCTAGATATAAACCTAAAGCCCCAATCAATTCAACACGTTCCAGAACACTTTCATCTTCATAAGCTACTTCCATTATGGTCCGTTTAATGCGATATACATCATACATGGTAAATAAGGAAAAAATCCCTACGGCTATATAGCTGTATACTAATAATCCAAAGTCGCTAGCACCGAAGAACATCATAATCAAACTAGCAATAAGTAGCGCAATCACTGCACCCATTAAAAATGTGCCTAATCCAGATAAATCTTTTTTTACCACTACCCCTAAAAAGGCAAAACTACCAAATACCGCTACAGCTCCTGTTAACGCATACACTACCACCTCAAAGGAATAGTGTAATGCGATGGCGGTTAAGGTCAATCCATTCATGATGGAATAGAGGAAAAACATAGCTTTCAAAAATGTGTTAGACGCTGTGTATTGACGGAAGGAAAATAAGAACACCACCGCCACTTCGGCTAACAAAATGATATTAAAGTTGGAATGGGCAAAGCGCAACCAACTAGAGTTCGTCAACGCCATAAATCCAATGATGGCTGTAGTCAATAACCCCCATACCATCCAAAGCATAGAATTGCGTAATTTACGATTTACAATTTCTTCTACTACCACCGTATCTGCTTGTGTAGGAATACGATACTCCATAATTACCTCCTATCTTGCGTTTGCAATACCTTCATATACATTACCACGAATGCCATCTACTGTTACCACTTGACCATTTGTCAATTGCGATTGATCATGAGCACCTAAAATAACAGGAATACCAAACTGAATACCTGCAATCGCTGCTGTCGATGTGTATCCTTCTTCTGCTGTAATAATAGCACCAGCTCGTTTTGCTAGTTCCATATATTCTGGTTCTAAATCACGAACTACTAGAATGCTTCCATCTGCCATAGGCTCTGTAGAGTCAGCGTGATGGATTGGTCCTGTTACAGATAGTTTACCAACTCCGCGACCTTTAATCAATACATTACCAGTGACATGAACACGAATCATATTCGTTGTGCCAGATAAGCCAGATGGCACACCAGCTGTCACAACAACTAAATCACCAGATTGAATCAATCCCTCTCCTAAAGCGGCACTCATAGCGCAGTGTACCATTTCATCTGAATTGGAGTGAGATGGCCCTTGAATAGCTGTTACACCCCAGTATAATTGCATACGGCGTAAGGCACTTTCATGAGGTGTAACTGCAATGATCTGGCAGTTTGGACGATGACGGGAAATGCTCATGGCTGTAATGCCAGATTCAGTGCAAGTAATGATAGCACCAGCTCCCAAAGAACGTCCCACTTCAACAGTAGCAGAACAAATAGCATCTGTCGTTTTCGCTTCTTCTAACGGTACTGTATGATTACTATTTACATATAAATCAGATGTTTCTGTTACTTTAGCAATACGAGCCATAGTGGTCACCGCTTCCAATGGATAGTCCCCACCTGCAGTTTCCCCAGATAACATGACCGCATCCGTACCATCTAATATGGCATTTGCAACGTCACTAGCTTCTGCTCTGGTAGGTCTTGGATTGGTTACCATGGACTCTAACATCTGGGTCGCTGTAATAACAGGCTTGGAGGCGGCATTACATTTTTGAATCATCATTTTTTGCAATACAGGTACTTCTTCGGCTGGAATCTCTACCCCCAAGTCACCACGAGCCACCATCAATCCATCAGACACTTCTAAAATATCATCTAAATTATTAAGCCCTTCTTCATTTTCAATTTTGGAAATGATGCGAATATCTGCCCCTTTGGATTCCAAAATACGACGAATTGCCACTACATCGCTAGCCCGTTGCATGAAAGATGCCGCCACATAGTCCACACCCATTTCACAACCAAATACCAAATCTTTTTCATCTTGTTCCGACACTGGCGGCAAGGATAAGGATACTCCCGGTACAGCCACTCGTTTGCGATTGCTCATCATACCCGTGTTCATAACAGTCGTATGAATCTCCGTGCCTTCGATAGAATCAATACGCAATGTCACTAATCCATCAGATAAGAGAATTTGTTTTGCCTCTTTCACATCTTCTGGCAATCCCGCATGATTCACGGAGCAAATCTCCTTCGTTCCTTCCACATCTCTTGTCGTCAACGTGAAAGCTTGTCCTTCTTCTAGACACACTTTGCCTTCTTTGAATAAGCCAAGGCGAATTTCAGGTCCCTTTGTATCTAGCATTAATGCCACTGAAATCCCCGTTCTAGTAGAGGCTAAGCGAACGAGCTCCATACGTTTTGCTTGCTCTTCATGAGAACCATGAGAGAAGTTAAAACGTGCTACGTTCATACCTGCTCGCAATAAGGATTCTACCATTTCTAAACTATCTGTACTGGGTCCCATGGTACAAACAATCTTTGTCTTTTTATTCATTTCTATCTCCTTATAGTAACTCTACTGCATTGGCCCCTAGTAAGGCTTGCACACGCCCAATGGATTCTTTCGATGGGGTGAAATAAAAACTACGGTTCACCGCTAAACTGCGTTTTTGACGTTGCAAGAATAGAGTAACTGGTGTATCTCCTTGTAATTCTTGCAACAGCTTTTGTAATTGTTGGCTCACTTGCGGTGTATCATGAGCTGTATCAATATGAATACGAATCTGTCGTACTTTATCATATTCTACTTTCAATAACTGTACGGAACTAGCAATGCATTGCACCCCTTTTTCATCTGCATCAATACGTCCCTCGATGGCTACCACACCATCTCGTTGCAATAGCATATGACTTCTTTGATACCCTTGTGGGAATACTACTACTTGTACGGTGCCTGTGAAATCTTCCAAGGTTAAGGTGCACATTTTTTCCTGTTTTGCCTTCGTTAATCGATCCACTTTTTCCGTAATCAATCCACCAATCGTAACAGTTTTGCCATCAAAATCCTCTGGATTTTCTGCTAATCGCCCTAATTGAAACAGTCCTTCCAATTCATCACGATAGGCATCTAAAGGATGGCCCGTAATATAAAAGCCTGTATATTCCTTTTCATCTTTCAGCTTTAGTTCTTTAGGCAAGTCTGGCAAGTCTGGAACATGGATGGTTTCCATTTCCTCTACCTCCGCAAAGAGACTCACCGCCCCTAAAGCACTATTTTTTTGCCCTTTAGAACCAATTCCTTGGGCTTGTTCATAAATCTGTAACAGCTGATTTCGATTTTCTTTGAAAGAATCCATCGCTCCACAGCGTATTAAACTTTCCAATAAACGCTTATTGACCACACGATATGGTATACGTTCGCAGAAATCAACAATGGATGTAAATTGCCCATTTGCCTTACGTTCTGCTAGTAATTCTTCGATCGCATTATCACCTACATGTTTGATACCACCTAAACCAAAACGAATTTGTCCATTTTGTACGGTAAACATACGCTCTGAATGGTTAATATCTGGTCCTAATACAGCCACTTGTTTCGCTTTACACACATTGATGTAATTCGTCATTTTATCCATATTACCCATGAAGCTTGTCATAGTAGCTGCCATAAACTCTGGGAAATAATGGGCTTTCAGATACGCCGTTTGATACGCAATATAGGCATAAGCGGCAGAGTGGGATTTATTGAAACCATACCCTGCGAAATATAGCAAGAGATCAAATACTTCGTTAGCCAATGTCTCATCGATACCATTGTTCACAGAACCAGTCACAAAGGAATCTCGTTGTGCTTTCAGTACAGATTCCTTTTTCTTACCCATGGCACGGCGCATTAAATCCGCTTGCCCCAAGGAGAATCCACCCATAGCAGAGGCAATCTGCATAACTTGTTCTTGATATAGGATAACCCCAAATGTATCCTCTAAAATAGGCTCTAATATAGGATGCAAATAGGTCACTTCTTTTTCTTTATGACGACGCTTGATGAAATCTTCTACCATGCCCGATCCCAACGGTCCCGGACGATAGAGGGCCACTAAAGGAATTAAATCTTCAAAATGTTCTGGCTTCAAATCCATTACTAATTTTGTAATCCCTTCCGATTCTAACTGGAAGACCCCTGCTGTTTCCCCTTTACATAAGATTTCACAAGAAGCCTTGTCATCTAACGGGATGGCATCCAAGTCTAGTTCAACACCATGATTTTCCTTAATGAGGCGTAGTGCCTCACCCATCACTGTCAACGTGCGAAGTCCCAAAAAGTCCATCTTCAATAGGCCTAGTTCTTCGATATTGTCTTTATCATATTGCGTGACAAAACCATCTTCATTGGAGTTTTGTACCGGCACATACTCATCTAATGGTGCTGCTGAAATTACGACCCCCGCCGCATGGGTAGAAGAGTTTCTCGCGATCCCTTCTAAACGCAAGCAAAGATCAAATAATTCTTTTACAGATTCGTCTGTATCATACAAGTCTTTGAGTTCTTTTACTTCTAAGGCCTTTTTTAACGTAATACCCAATTCATTAGGAATCATCTTAGCTAATCGATTCACCTCTGGTAAAGGCATATCTAGCACACGACCTACGTCACGGATAACAGCACGAGCCGCTTCGGTACCAAAGGTAATAATTTGCGCTACTCGTTCTTGTCCATATTTTTCTGTTACATATTCGATGACCTTATTACGAGTTTCATAACAGAAGTCGATATCGATATCGGGCATGCTTACCCGCTCCGGATTCAAGAACCGTTCAAAGAGCAAATCGTATTTAATAGGATCTAAACCTGTAATTCCCAATAAGTAGGCTACCACTGACCCTGCGGCACTACCACGACCTGGTCCTACTAGTACCCCATGTTCACGAGCATATTTCACATAATCCCAAACGATGAGGAAGTAATCTTCAAAGCCCATGCGACTAATAACACCTAACTCATAATCGAGTCGCTCTTGTAATACCGGTGTTACCTCTGGGTAGAATTGAGGAATATAGGACTCGCAAACTTTACGCAAGTAAGAATGTGCTGTTTCCCCTTCTGGTACATCAAATTTTGGCAAATGGTGCGCATCAAAATTGAACTCTACATGGCAACGTTCCGCAATCTTTAAGGTATTATCCAAAGCTTCTGGAATATACCCAAAGAGTTCTTCCATTTCATCACCGCTTTTCATGTAAAACTCATTACTGAAAAACTTCATACGGTCTACATCATTCCGTCTTGCACCCGTAGCGATACATACCTTAATATCATGCGCTTCCGCATCGTCTGCATAGACATAGTGAAAGTCATTAGAACATACCAGTCCCACACCGTACTGCTCCGCCATCTCTACCAATACATCTTGGACCCGCAATTCCTTAGGATCTCCATGATTTTGAACTTCTAGGAAAAAGTTATCCTTTCCATAGGTCTCAAGATACCATTCCAAAGCACGATGAGCGCCTTCAATATTGTCCTGTAATATTAATTGTGGAATTTCACCAGCAATACAAGCACTTAAGGCAATAATTCCTTTGTTATATGTTGCCAATAATTCTCTATCTGCACGAGGCTTACGATAAAACCCTTCTGTAGAGGATTTAGACACGATTTTTACAATATTTTCGTATCCTTCCATGGTTTCTGCTAAGAGAATCAAATGCTTTAATCGTTCATAGGTCTTACCTTCAGGGCGGTCAAAACGACTGCCTTCGGTCACATATACTTCACATCCTAAGATGGGTTTGATACCTTGTGCTATAGCCTCTTTATAAAAATAAATAGCCCCGTACATATTACCATGGTCCGTTAACGCTAGGGCAGGCATATTGAGTTCTTTCGCACGACTCACCATTTGTGGCAATCGGCTAATGCCATCAATGAGGCTATATTCACTATGACTATGCAGATGTACAAATGGTCTCATGGGCCCTCCTCAATAACGTAATACAGTATGTTTTCATTCTCTTTATTATATCATAGGTTAGGTGTTTCAGTGTACCGTGAAAGCATTTGACACTCGTAGAAGCAATGAATGCTCACAAAATAAAAATGCCTATGTAATCTCCGCAACAAATTACATAGGCTTTGCATTATTTAATAAACTTTACTTCTTGGTAGATAGATTCTAATACTTCTTCTTTTTTCGCATTATACTCTACTTTTTTCTGTTCAAACCAGTTATTGCCTTCTGTATCAATGGATACAATTAAAGGACCAAACTCTTTCACACGACATGTCCAAAGCGTTTCTGGCATACCTAGCTCTCGCCAGTTAGCGCTTTCAATTTCTTCCACTTCTGTAGCCGCTAGTACAGCATTACCCGCAGGAAATACTAGATGCAAGGCTCCAAACTCTTTACAAGCACGCTCTGTATTCGGACCCATACCGCCTTTACCAACAATAAGGCGTACACCTGTCTCTTTCACAAAATCGTACTCAAACTTTTCCATACGCATACTTGTGGTAGGTCCTACAGAGACCATTTCAAATGTGTCATCTCCCAGATCTCGGACGATAGGACCCGCATGCAAGATGGCGCCATCCCGTACATCCACAGGCAATTCACGGCCTAATTCAATCAACCGACGATGCGCTACGTCACGACAGGTCGTAATATGACCTGTTAAATAAATGATGTCCCCTGCTTTAATACCTTCTAAATCTTTCCGCTGAATCGGCGTTGTTAATACTTTCTTTTCCATTAATATGTCACCCCACTATGCGATAGAATTGTACATTGTCCATCTTTATCAAATACCATATGGCCTCTGCGGTGATTCCAACATCCCACATTAACTGCAACAGAAATAACCGATGGATGACGAGCCCCATGCTCAATATTGACGCCTAGCAAGCACTTATCTCCACCCATACCTTGTGGGCCAATATGCAAGGAATTAATCCCATCTTCTAGCAATTGTTCCATTTTTGCTGCTCGTTCATTAGGTGCCACGGAACTCACGGGTCTCATTAACGCTTTTTTTGAAAGTAACGCCGCTGTATCAATAGACGTAGCCACACCGACACCAATTAACAATGGTGGACACGCATTTAATCCGTAGGATGTCATCAAATCTAAGACAAACTTTGCTACTCCTTCATAGCCTTCTCCAGGCATCAATGTTTTACCGCTACCTGGCAAGGAACAACCACCACCTGCCATGTAAGGGAAAATTTCAACATCATCTCGATCTGGCACGATATCCCATAAAATATAAGGTGCTAAAGTACCAATGTTTTTTCCAGTATTATATTCATCAAATGTTTCTACACAATTATGTCGAAGCGGAGTTTCCTGTGTTGCTTGATACGTTGCATTTCTCAAGATACTTTCCAATTCACCAAGCAATGGATAATTAGCACCTACTCTCACCCAATATTGCAATACTCCTGTATCTTGGCAGGATGGGCGACTTAACTCTTTTGCTAACTTCATGTTTTCTTTCATAGTCGCATAAATTGTTTTCGCTAGCGGATTTCGTTCATCATTTGCTAATTCTGTAATTTTTTCTTGCACATCGTCAGGTAATACTTTAGCAACATGGCCTACAAAATCACTAACGATCTTTGTCATTCGTAACACTTGTTCTTCTTTATTCATACAAACCTCCTATATTATGGGTAAAAGGGAAAGAATATTGGCAAAATAATTAATGACACGATTGTCACTATCACAATAAGAGGAACCCCTACTTTCACGTAGTCCATAAAACTATATCCTCCAATGTTGTACACCATAGTATTAGCAGGCATACCAATTGGTGTTGCATACGCACAAGACGCACCGATAACAGTAGCCATCAACACCGCTTTGGGATCTGCTCCCATAGACTGTGCTAATTGCAAACCGATAGGCACCAACAGTGCTGTGGCTGCCGTATTAGACATAAAGTTTGTTAATACAGCGGATAAGATAAAAATCACTGCCATCACAATATATGGACTTGGATTGCTACCTAATAATCCCATAATCGTATTTGCTACTACAGAACCCGCACCTGTTTTCACAAGAGCTGTAGCAATAGATAAGGAACCAACGAACAAAAATATTGTTTTCATATCAATGGATTTTACCGCCTCTGTTTCAGTCACCACATTCGTAGCCACTAAAATAAGTGCCCCAATCCATGCAGATACATAAAGTTTAACACCAATTTGAGATTCAAAAATCATAGCTAAGATAGTACCTACCAATACCAATGTCGCCATCCATTGTTTCCATTTTGGTACATGGCTATAATCTTCCACTGTATCATAGGTAGAGTCTACAGCACGACTTGGTGTGTCTGGCAATAATTTATATCCCAATAACAAGAAATAAATAATACCTACCAACAAAATTGGTCCACCAATTAAAGCATAATCAAAGAATCCAAAGGATAAGCCAATTTTTTCTAATCCTGCTTGTGCAATCATATTTCCTGGTGCCCCAATTAAACTAAGATTACCACCCATAGCCGATGCCAATACTAAGGGGATTAAAAATTTTGATTGGTTAAATCCTGATTTTTGTGCTATCCCAATTGCAACAGGAATCAATACTGCTGCAGTTCCCGTATTAGACAAGAATCCAGATAATAATCCTGTAATTAGCATGACTGCAACAATGAGCATTTTTTCAGTGCTAGCCATTTTTGTAACTACACTACCTACCACTTGTGCTACACCAGTTTCAAAGAATGCTGCACCCACGATAAACATAGCCATAAATAAAAGAACATTACCATCCACAAATCCTGCAAAGGCCTCTTTAGGAGATAAAACTCCAGATAAGACTAGACCAACTGATACTAACATCGCCGTAATCGATAAAGGTATCTTCTCCCATACAAACATGACTATGGCAAACACTAAATAACATAACGTAATACTAACTGCATCCATTCCATTCCTCCTGAATCTCTAGTACCGTATTAATATATGCCCTCATTATAGCTATTTATACAGCCCCCTTCTATCCAATATTCATCATGATACTTTTCTATAAAATAGGCATATTTATCTATATTTTTGCAATTTTAAGTCCAATATATATAAAAAAATGCTATGTTATTACATGTAATAACATAGCATTTACCAGTATTAATTAAATTCAGCCTTATTTTATTATATAAAAATATATCCATATACTTAATATTGTATATATGCAAGTAAAGTATACCTAGCTTATTCTAGGGTCTGCAATAGCTGCTGTAATTCTTCTTTAACCCGCTGAACCTTACTAACAAGGCTTTGTTTTGTATATTCATTTTCCTCATACTTCACATTTTCTCTAGTCAGGTAACTTCCATACATTGTTAATATCCCCTTAATTTCTGTATCATCAGAGCTAATATATTCTTTCCAATCTTCTAACACTGTATGACGCTCAATTCTCTTTGCCCTTCACGATAGGCAGAAGGAGTTAGTTTAAAATGCTTTTTAAACGCACTATTAAAAGCTTTTACGTCAGGGAACCCACAATAACTTGCAATATGAATAACCATATCATCCGTATTTACCAATCGTATCGCTGCCTCACGCAATCGCATACGTGACACATATTCTAAAAAAGTAATCCCCAGCTGCCGTTTAAATAGTTGAGAGGTGTAGCTTTCAGTATATCCCCCTACATCAGCAATTGTTGCTAACTCAAGACGGTCGCGAAAATGTTCATCGATAAAATGAACCATCCGTTCAAAATTTTCTTCTTGATGCAATATCTTAGTGGATAATTGATTCTCGTATCGACTAGCCAGTATAATCTCATACACATTTGACAACACTGTATATATAACACCATCTACCTTCATGGTTTCTAGCGCACCAGTCGCTATTTCTGCAGTATGATGATTCATAATATATGCTAACGATTGGCGAAGCTCTTTATACCTTTCAGCAATGTGTACATCTTGTGTGGAGACTGACATAAATCGATACTTCATAAAATCCTGATCATACTGCAAAAACCATTGTGGTTCTACATGAAAGACGAGAGCAATCGTATCCTCTTCTAAAGCCAATGTAGCATGCCCACATTGTGATGAATACAAAATCATGTCATCTCGTTGTAATGTATAGGTCTGTCCCTCTACACACACTTCTAAAGCTCCCTTTAATACCCATAATAACTCAATATGATTATGCCAATTATAATGATAGGTAGAAATACGATATATGTGACTTTTAACCTGCAATAAACCTCTATCAATGGCATATCTAAAATATTTCATAGGAACCTCTTTATCTCTATAATTGTACATTACCTAACTCTGCTTATGTATAATATACCTTCATCTCCGCTTTCACTTGCTGCCACGTTGGCAACACATCGCTCATAACCTTGTAAAAGCGTGACGAATGGTTCGCCTCGATAAAATGGGCAAATTCATGAACCATCACATAGTGAGCAAACTCTGTAGGGCCTAAGAGCAATCGTGTATTCATGGTGATAACTTCTTTTACAGGCATACAAGAGCCCCAGCGGCTTGTCATGTACCGCAATCGTAAGGTCGGTATCGGCACGGTATAGCCCGCTTGTTGAAACTCATCATGCACTTGTTGTGCTAGCTTCTCCATAAAACCCTGACCTATGGCTTTCCAAAAGTTAAGCCACATTCGTTCTACTTTGCTAGCATCTAGGACGTTAGGGTCACTTGGATAGCGTGCTAGCAATATATCCTCTACTACTGTTACTGCATAGGTAGATGTTTTACCTTGCGACGGTCTACCTCGTGATATTCCCCCTTTTGACGAGCACACTTGTAATGGTTTATCTTCTAACAGATTGCCGTTTAGTAGACTATCCCGTGGACTATCTTGAGATGATGCTTCCAAATAGGCAGATACTGTATGAGGCTTTTCTAGCATTACTCGATACATCTTACCCATTACCATAATCTCTGTATCTACAGCAGGTACCATGGGATGACCGCCTCTGCTTTTTCGGTTTCGCAGTGCTTTTTCAATGAAAGCTCGATGACGGCAGATAAACTCTTCAATCATCCCTAGGGGGACACGAGGGGAGGCAGACACTCGAACCACACCACTAGCGGTGACACGAAGATTCATGTTCTTCACACGTTTTCTATATAGTTCGTAGGTGATGCTACCATCTGGCAGTGTGCGAAGTTCTTTCATTCTATCTCCTGTAGTTCCTATATCATTAATACTATGTTAGTCATATACCTATTATAGGCTTTCACCCCTATAAAATACAACGCCCACATCACTCATAAACGGCTCTAATTCTATAAATAGAGTTGATCATGATTATGGTATGCTATTGAAAAAGGAATTTTGGCTATCAATAAATTAGAAAATACCATATACAATGCTGCACATTTTTATAAACAATGAATCAACAATACGATACTTTAAACTCTGTTTGACATGTTATTTTTAATATGTTAGTATTTGAGTATAAAAGTATATCGAAAAGCGAGAACCTGTGAGTGTGGTGATTCCCACCAGCGATGTATATATGGTACATCGAAAAGCGAGAACCTGTGAGAGCGGTGATTCCCACCGATGGTGTATATATGGTATACCAAGAAGCGAGAACCTGTGAGAGCGGTGATTCCCACCAGCGATATACTTATTTATATCTACAATGCCGAGCTTTGTCTCGGCTTTTTTCATAGGAGAAGCTCAATGGAACGAGACCCAAGATTTATAGTTTACACAGTATCTGAAGAATATAATGAGGTGTTATCTAAAGGTGATTCTGAAGTTATGCGATCAACAGATGATAAAAAAACTCGCCCATTTGCTGGGGTATTATTTACATTAGAAAATAGAAACTATTTTGTTCCTTTAACATCACCTAAACCTAAACATCTTACTATGAAAAATAATAAAGAGATACATAAATTAGATGGGGGGCATCGTGGAATTATAGACTTTTGCAAAATGATTCCTGTGCCAGATTCACAATTAGAAAAAATAGACTTTTCTGAAAGAGAAAAAACACATCCCCATAACTACAACCTATTACAAAACCAGTTAAGGTTAGTAAACAAAGACCGTGAGACTATCCGGAAAAAAGCCAAAGAGTTTTACCAAAACTACTTTTCAAATAAAATGAGCAAAGCGATAAAAGAGAGATGCGTTAACTTATCAAGAGCTAACAAGCTTCACGATTGCTAGATAGAACGAGAAAACATTTACAAAAAAGGCAATCTCCAGGACAATTAAAAAGATACATCTAAAGACATCAGTAGATAAAAAACTCTTGCTACAACAATTGGACTTAAACAAAATATCTTTGCATAACAAAAAGCACAGGATTACCCTTCTGTGCTTTTTATATATTTTATGAAAGAAAAAGCTACTATAAGTTACTATCATGGCAAATGTAATTAGCTACTACATTTGCAAATGGCTAGATAGTAACAATAAATAGTGACTAGCCAAAGTCGTTACTTTTAGACGACAAAGAAAAAGCACAGGGCGGCAACCCTGTGCTTTTTTTGTGCTATCAATGCTAGATAATCCTTGTTGTTTTAGCTACCGCTATTATATCATAATTACCTTATAAACTCCAGCCCTGTTTCATGAGAGATAGAAGCTAAGTCTTTTAATGGAATTACTCCATATAGTATATGTAATTATTTTGCTGCTTTTGCTGCTTTCGCACGAGCGGAACGATCCAAGATGGCTTTACGCATACGGATGTTTTCTGGTGTTACTTCTACCAATTCGTCATCGTTGATCCACTCTAAGGCTTGTTCCAAGCTGAAGATACGTGGAGGTGTTAAACGAACTGCCTCATCAGAGGAGCTAGAACGCATGTTAGTAACATGTTTCTTTTTGTTAGGGTTTACGTCCATGTCGTTTTCACGAGCATTTTCGCCGATAACTTGTCCTGTGTAAACTGGCACGTTAGCACCCAAGAATAAAGTACCACGGTCTTGTACAGAGTTCAAGCCGTATGGTGTAGTTTCTCCGTCTTCGAAAGCTACCAAGGCACCGCGAGTACGACCTGGAATATCCCCTTTGTATGGTGCATAGCCATGGAATACATGGTTCATGATACCATTACCTTTTGTAGCTGTTAAGAACTGCGCGCGGAAACCAATCAAACCACGAGCAGGGACTACGAATTCCATACGTAAGTAACCAGCTAATTCCACCATGTTAATCAACTCCGCTTTACGAACACCCAAGTTTTCCATTACGGCACCCATAAATTCTTGTGGTACGTCGATTGTTAAATGCTCCAATGGTTCACATTTTTGACCATTGATGTCTTTGAAAATTACACGAGGTTTACCCACTTGTAATTCGTAACCTTCACGACGCATTGTTTCGATCAATACTGCCAAATGCAATTCGCCACGACCAGACACTTTGAAAGAATCTGGAGACTCTGTTTCTTCTACACGCATAGATACGTTAGTTTCTACTTCTTTGAACAAACGATCACGTAAATGACGGCTTGTTACATAGTCGCCCTCACGGCCTGCGAATGGAGAGTTGTTAACGGAGAACATCATAGATAATGTTGGCTCGTCGATGGAGATGGTTGGTAGTGCTTCTGGATTTTCAGCATCCGCTACTGTTTCACCGATATTGATGTCATCAATACCTACGAAAGCAATAATATCACCCATACCTGCTTCATCAGTTTCTGCACGATTCAAACCATTGTATGTGTACACACGACCGATTTTACCTTTACGAGTGCTTTCACCATTCATCAACACCACTTGTTGGTTTGGTTTCATACGACCACGAACGATACGGCCTACGGCAATTTTACCTACGAAATCATCATAGTCAAGTGTGGTTACCATGAACTGCAATGGACCATCGATATCGCCTTCTGGAGCTGGAATTTCTTTGATCAATACATCGAATAAAGCAGTCATATCTGTGGAATCATCTTCCATGGATGCTTTCGCAATGCCATCACGAGCAGATGCGTATACCACTGGGAAGTCCAATTGATCGTCGTCCGCTTCTAGTTCCATGAACAATTCTAATACTTCATCTTCTACTTCATGAACACGTTGGTCAGGGCGGTCAATTTTGTTGATAACCACGATTGGTTTCAAACCTTGTTCCAAGGCTTTGCGCAATACGTATTTAGTTTGTGGCATTGGACCTTCAAAAGAATCCACCAACAGCAATACGCCGTCAACCATGTTCAATACACGTTCTACTTCACCACCGAAGTCAGCATGGCCCGGTGTGTCCACGATGTTGATTTTTACATCGTTATGCATAACTGCTGTATTTTTGGACAGAATTGTAATCCCTCTTTCACGCTCTAAGTCGTTAGAGTCCATTACACGTTCAGCAACTTTTTCATTCTCACGGAAAATATGGCTTTGTTTAAGCAATGCGTCCACCAATGTTGTTTTACCATGGTCAACGTGGGCGATAATCGCCACATTGCGAAGATTTTCACGAATCATTCTATACTCCTTTATCTACTTAAGTAGGGTCTTCCTAAGATTAGTACAAATCGTACTACGACAGTCTATTATATACTTTATTTTAGGATTTTACAAGGAAATAGCTATATTTTCACGGCAATATCTCTATAGTAGTTAAACATTTGTAACAATAGATTACTTTACAATATGGCATCCCCAGCCACTATATTCCCCCTCAAACTCTTCCGCCAAATCCATAAGATACCAGACAATTTCATCGATATTTTCAAAAGCATCTTCCCTACCAATGACAAGTAAATATGGATATTCCTTATCTATATCCTCATTGTTGCTCCGATCTTCTGATGAAAGTTTTATAAAACCGTCTTCCATTACTTTGGCTAAAAAGGCTTCCCCATGTTCTTCTGTTTTAAAGAGTAGGCAATGTTCGAGCACTCTCGGCACCATACTATCACCATCACTTTTAATATCCTCAATGAGCCTCATATTCATAATACTTTGGTATTCATATCTGTCAGGATACAGCCCCTGAAAATACAGTTCCCAGTCAGGATCATCTACTATTGCCAATGTATAGGCATAGTTAGGGAAGTTTTTTGACATCACCGCAGAAATTTCATCGTAGTACCCCAACTCATTCTTAGTATAGGCAAAAATACGTACCCGCTCATCGCATTTCACAACGCCTGCTAACATGTCTCCATGTTGTTCAACAATCTCTTCTACAGCGTCTTCTATAGAATATACATATTCCCCTTCTTCTCTTGTAGGAAAACCGTTGTCATCAGCATTCTTATATAATATTTGTAAATGTAATCTTTTAGGGTAGTTTGCAGTATATTCAAAATCCCTAAGAGCTAAATTGACTCTAATCACAGCCGGCAAGTCGTAAGCAAATGCGTTGCATAGATAAACGCCCCAGTCTTCATCAATTTCTCCAGCTTCTTGATCGATTACTTTATCCGTAGCCACATTTGCTCTTTTTTCTATTTCTTCTTTACACTCTTTTACGACTCCCAATGCATCCTTATCCGTAGGATCTAACTCCGCCCAACGCAAAGCATAAGGAATTGCTTTTTCCTCCTCATGAGTTAAATATTGATAGGCATATGCCATACGCATATTCCATTCAGCTTTATCTTTTCCCTCTTCTCTAACCGAATTCAAAATATCTATCGATTTTAATAAAAATTTATCGCCAATAAAACTCGGTGTTCCTTGATCATCATTGCCGATAATCGCAAAGTTTTGATACGCACGAGCAAGCTGATACCATACTTGGTAATCCCGTTCTTCCATAGGGATGCTTTCCAATGCTGTCATACATTCCGTATATGTATCTTCATCTGTAAGCTTTTCTATATACGCAAAAAATTCTTTGCGATTTTCTGAATTCCATTTCATGTTACATTACCTCCACTTTTTATCGTTTATTCAACATTAAAAACACAACACCACAAATCGTAAGCAACAATCCACTCAGTCCTATAAAAACTCTATATCCTTTCTCACCCCACACTTCAAACATAAATGCGTGCCTTGCCTTATCTCCGACTGTAGCTTGATACACCCATTTCCAATCTCGTATAGCACCGATTAAAAATAGTAATCCACCTGCTATCAAGACATACTGGTAATGTACCTTTAACCATTCAAATACTCCATCCATATCGTTTATCCACTTCCTCCATCAAGCATTTCTCTCATTATTTCTCTTTTTCACACGCTAAAGATTCTTCACTCAAGCACCATTCTCTCAACTTTTTAGAAGATTACTTTTTCTTTATTTAACGCCGATTGTAAAAGCTCTAGTATTCTCCTTCAAATACAAACTTTTCAGGGTGAGATTTGATGTAGTTTAGTTCGTTTTCTTCACCTTCATAATCATAAATGAAATCATCGGCTTCATCTAATATCTTAAAAAATTCTTCTCCGTATTTTTCTTCCAACATTTCTAGCATATGGTATCTTTCTTCTCTACCAAAAGATATTGTCCCACCACAATAGTCTACAACTTTTTGAAAATTACCTGCATATTCGTTCATTCCAAAATGTTTGAAACCTTTTATTGCATCTTCCCAAACTATCCCTGTAGGATTATATAAAAACTGATGATGACCTCCATTATTTACTTCTACAAAATACCAAGTAATGGCTAATAAATATCTTTGCTCTAAAGTGAAAGTCTGCGCTGATTGAATATACTCATCATATCCATCATAAATGTTAATTGTTTCCCACATTGGATCAACAACATCATAATAAGAGTTTTCATCTAAACTTTTAATATCCTCTATGGTAATCTTTGCGTATGTTAATTTCTTTTCTGTTTCACCCATTTCAGTTGTCTCCTCTATATTTGAATACATTTCAACTTGTCTTCATTGCTTAATTTTCAGAATTCTTCTTTCGTCGGTGCCATACTTTACCTCTCGTAATTAATAAACTTATGCAAGTTCTAAGTCACAGATAACTCTTTTGGTATCTAGTTCGTCTATAGCAGTAATTTTTATATAATCAAATCCATTTCTCTTCACTTCTTCAAAAGAAATTTTTTCTCCGTTAATAGTTTCTGTGAAATCATCTTCATCAAATTCAAAATCTTCTTTCTCTTCATCAAAGTCAATGCTATAGGCAAAATCTATTTCAATGTTAGAGTTTGGAATTTCTAATTTAGAGAGTGAACGTTTTTTGATATCTTCTAAATGTATCTCATCACAGAACATAGAGTTGTATCCATGTTTAGCTCCATCATAGAGTAAAATTTCTTTTCCTGTATGTATACATTTTGCTACTATCATACAAGGATCGGTAATCTCATTTTTTTCATCATACATACCACAAATCATATGTTCTTCAAAAAGTGAACCAAAAAAATAAATTTCATACAGTTCGTTGGCATCTCCACTTTCTAAGTTGTTGTAAATACTAATACTTGTAAATGTATCATCTATATTTATTATATTGTAATTTTCTTCTTTAATATAAGTTGGTACTCTCACTTTGTTTGCTCGCTTAATTATCATAGCGTTATTAAATACATCATCATTTCTACGGAATATTTCAAATACCCAAGGCCTAATATGTTTCCTAAACTAACCTCATGACTAAATCATATATCTACCACAACTAATTATCAAGCTCTATTTTTCTAACTATTTCAGCTGATCCATTCTTACATAAACTACAGCGATGATAACCACTTCTATACGTTTCCATTATAGTCCTCGTTCTAGCTCTTCAAATACTTCTGCAACAGAATACGTTTCCCCTCGTAGTGCCTGGGAGTACCCTGTTTCCATTAAAGCATTAAATGTACTTTCATCCATATTCTCATGTATCGGTAACTCTTTAGGTATTGTTAAGGGAAACGGAATACCATTATTTAAAATAATTTGTCTATAAAACATATCAATAGCGGCCGCACGAGAAATGCCTATAGTCTCTAAAATTTGTTCCGCTTGTTGTTTGATATGCTCATGGATTCTTATATTTACATTACCTGTCTTTGCTGTTTTCAAACATTGCAACTCCCTCCCTATACAAATTTTTCTAAAGTTGAACAGTTAATAGATTGACACTAAAACGGCGCTCTCTTGTGCCGCCATTTTCTCATAAAATTTTTTCAAACTTTCAAATGAGGTTCTTAAATCATCTTTAATTTCATCTGCTTCATCTTCGTATTCCCAAATATTAGGGTAAATATCGTTTTGGTGAAACGCATTCATATCAAATTTATCAATATATGTTTCAAAATCAAGCTCTTGCAATGCCTTTGCAATTTCTTTCACTCTATCAGTTTTCGTTCCAGATATAAATTCTTCAATTTCTTCCCCAGAAATATTGAACTGGCCTACAATTGCTTCGCTGATTAAATTATCTTTAATCGGTTCGCCGGCAGATTTTCCTGTCAACAAAAAATGAAGTGCGTCCCACATTTTATCTATATCACATATTTCTAAGTTCTCATTATCCTGTGCTTCTTCCACATCATCAAGGCACATAAATTTTTCTAATTCAAGATCAGTAGTTGACTGATAATTTGCAATCAATCCCATTTATTTTCCCTCCATATTTTACTGTACTGTTCTGTACTTCCGCCCCCACTGTGGGTTAGATTTTTCAGATTGTCGTTGACTGGCTCGGCAGACTTTTGTAGTTCCCTTATCATATATCCAGTCTATATTTTCTAATGCTCTAACTTTGTTTGACAAAATTTCCTTAAATTCACTAATCTTTTGAAAAAAATATTTACATGCCACCTCAAAAATATCTAAATTTTCCATACAAAATATATCCTTTGCAAATCATGATTTCACAAATGTGGATTATTTATCCACTCATAGGCCTCTTCCTCAGAAATCTTTTTATTCAATCTATAAAAATGCTTTCCATCAGTTGAAATCTTTCTCTTATCATCAATGACCCGCCAGTTCTCTGGCGAAGCCCCCGGCAAAAGATTTTTCCCATAATAGACATTGCTTTTGTCCCAACCAAAATATCCATCCTTATTAGACACAAAACTTTCAGGATCAGCTTTCTTTAAAATTTTAATCTTACCTTCATAGTTTTCGTAATAAACCTGCTTGCTGTCTTTCGCAAAGCCATAAGGAATATGAAGAATTTCAGTATATTCCTTGCCATCAGTCAATGTAATTTTAATTTCAGATAGCCAAAAACCATCGTCGCACACATCAAAAGTTTTAGGATCTGCTGGTTCAAAACGGCCAGATATAGTCCATACACTCTTTCCATCAAAAGCATAGCTATAGTTCAAGGCTTTAAATGTCTCATTGTTAGCACCGCGTAGTTTGGTATCATATAGATAACAAGATTTACTATCTTTTGCAAATGTGCCATTAAACACTTGAAAATGTTCTACATCTTTAGAGACAAGTCTATGCCTCCAGTACACTGTTTTTCCATCAGACCAATAATGCAAAATAGCCTTTTCCTCTTGATCATAAAACCTATGGTCCTTGTTAATATCAATGAGTGTATCAAAGTCTACATCAATAATTTTAACTGGTTTAGCTTTAGACTCTGCTCTTACGATTTCCATAAATTTCTCCATATTTGTCTTTACCTGCTCAGATACCTAGATAATTTCTTCTCAAGAAATTCATTCATATCATTGCAAAGCTTCTTTACTTTATTCTGTTCATGGGCATAGTACCAAATTGTTTCTTCATCATGACAAAGCAATAGCTGATCTCCGTCTGCCTCTTTCCAAAACTCTCCAAGAACCAAATATTGCTTCTCATTTATTTCCATTGAAAATATTTCGTTTAGCACAACTTTTATGCCAGTTGAAAGATCAATGCCGCTTGTGATTAAGAAAAACCTTTGTACTTGTTCAGGAAAGGCAAAACTTAATTTTTCTTCTGCTTTCCGAATTTCCTCTTGTGTAGCACCTTGTTTTATAACGTCATTTTCATCAAGAGATTTCACTAAAGCATTTGTAAACTTTGGATAATGCTCAAACAAATTTGGATGCTCTTCTTTAACCTTCTTTTTCTTTTCTTGCTCTCTTTTTTTCTTATCCTTACAATAGACATCCAGCTCCTCTAAATATTTCTCTTGATACAGATTGCTTTTAGAAAAAGGTAGCCCTTTCCTCTCCAGTATGGCTATGGCTCCTTTTTGGCTTGTTAAAATCGGCACCCAGAGGAAATCATGGTCTTTTGGCTTAAGTCTTAAAAATTCTCCCCTATTTAAAACCCTCTCTAATTCATGTTCGTGTTTTAGCCACCAATTTTGATAGCTTTCAGGGGTTTCCCTACCCTCTACCAAGGAAAGTAGCTTCTCATTTATAGTTTCCATCATCATATCCCCTCACAAATTCAAATTTGTTTCCATCTACCAATCAACTGGAATTATCACTTTAGTACTTAGGTAAATAAAATCCCCATACATTATTACTAAATTCACCAGCAACAAATTTATGAAGTTCATCATTAATATACACAACATAAATAGGAAACCTAAAACTCTGATGATATAGTGGATCCGTTACTGATACGTATTCCCCTGTTTCATGCCAGTCATATTCAAAAATATTTGTATCAAACAGAATTGCATTCCCTTCCAGGCCTGTAATTTCATATTGCCATGTCATTTGTTTGCATTTTTTCAATTTTAATACCCCCACTCAAGCTCAACTTTGATCCTATACTCTCTATTTACTAACGCATCAGTTCAAGCCAATTAAGAAAAATCATGCTTGTACTCTGTGGTTTCCGATTTATCATTCAGGAAATTAAATAAGAAATGCTTATTAACATAACTACTCTATCCTAGTGCCATCCGGTAATATAATATCTCCTTTTTCTCCACTCACATCAAAAAATCCCACATTATGTTTTTTAGCTAAATCTCGCATAACTTCATACGCTTCGTCTGCTACAGACCAAGGAAAAGCTACATAAATTACATCATATCCTATACAGTAATCAGCCATACGCATTTCCAATTTTTCAGCTTCATCATCATCAAGATTATCAAAATTAGGTGCATATTCTCCATTCATAGGTGGAAAATTTTCTTTCATTTCCATAAACCAATTTTGCAAATCAGAAGAAGATACCCCTATCGTTTCATAATCATGTTCTTCTTCCCATTCTGTTTGCTTATCATACCAAACCATAAATTGTTTTTTTGTATTAGGTGCTTTTGTTTTTTCAAAAACCATTAAATCATAACTCATACTTAGTTTCTCCTGTTTCTCAGTTTGCTACTTTACCTTTTCAC
Source organism: Veillonella sp. CHU732 (assembly GCF_003992085.1). Lineage (NCBI taxonomy): Bacteria > Bacillati > Bacillota > Negativicutes > Veillonellales > Veillonellaceae > Veillonella > Veillonella sp. CHU732. The sequence continues at coordinate 43,763 of NZ_RQVC01000004.1, read as the reverse complement.
TATGCATGTAGATCGCATAAACTTCAAATTTTGTATTAAGTTTCTATATTTCCATAAACGTTTTCTTGATTTCAAATAACTCTTTCATCTTTCTTTCAAATACTACTTCATTCATTCCATTATTTTGTTTCAAATAAACTGCCAAATCGTCTGTCCCAAATTTTAATTTCATCAGGAATATACCATATTTTCAAGCCTAATAACTCGCCAATCACTCGCTCAAAAATAGCATTACTTTTCTTTATTTAACGCCGATTGTAAAAGCTCTAGTATTCTCCTTCAAATACAAACTTTTCAGGGTGAGATTTGATGTAGTTTAGTTCGTTTTCTTCACCTTCATAATCATAAATGAAATCATCGGCTTCATCTAAAATCTTTAAAAATTCCTCTCCGTATTTTTCTTCCAATATTTCTAGCATATGGTATCTTTCTTCTCTACCAAAAGATATTGTCCCACCACAATAGTCTACAACTTTTTGAAAATTACCTGCATATTCGTTCATTCCAAAATGTTTGAAACCTTTTATTGCATCTTCCCAAACTATCCCTGTAGGATTATATAAAAACTGATGATGACCTCCATTATTTACTTCTACAAAATACCAAGTAATGGCTAATAAATATCTTTGCTCTAAAGTGAAAGTCTGCGCTGATTGAATATACTCATCATATCCATCATAAATGTTAATTGTTTCCCACATTGGATCAACAACATCATAATAAGAGTTTTCATCTAAACTTTTAATATCCTCTATGGTAATCTTTGCGTATGTTAATTTCTTTTCTGTTTCACCCATTTCAGTTGTCTCCTCTATATTTGAATACATTTCAACTTGTCTTCATTGCTTAATTTTCAGAATTCTTCTTTCGTCGGTGCCATACTTTACCTCTCGTAATTAATAAACTTATGCAAGTTCTAAGTCACAGATAACTCTTTTGGCATCTAGTTCGTCTATAGCAGTAATTTTTATATAATCAAATCCATTTCTCTTCACTTCTTCAAAAGAAATTTTTTCTCCGTTAATAGTTTCTGTAAAGTCATCTTCATCAAATTCAAAATCTTCTTTCTCTTCATCAAAGTCAATGCTATAGGCAAAATCTATTTCAATGTTAGAATTTGGAATTTCTAATTTAGAGAGTGAACGTTTTTTGATATCTTCTAAATGTATCTCATCACAGAACATAGGGTTGTATCCATATTTAGCTCCATCATAGAGTAAAATTTCTTTTCCTGTATGTATACATTTTGCTACTATCATACAAGGATTGCTAATCTCATTTTTTCATCATACATACCACAAATCATATGTTCTTCAAAAAGTGAACCAAAAAAATAAATTTCATACAGTTCATTGGTATCTCCACTTTCTTAGTTGTTGCAAATACTAATACTTGTAAATGTATCATCTATATGTATTATATTGTAATTTTCTTTTTCAATATAAGTTGGTACTCTCACTTTGATTTCTCTCTTAATTTTACAATCGGCATTTTCTACTATTTCAATACTATCCAATTATCACTTATTCATCTTTCTAATAGTAGCTGGGATAAAGAGGGTGTTCAAATAAACCATCATCAATCATTTTTTCAATCTCCGCCGGCAAATCAACTTTATATACTTTGTTATAAATAGCTGTGCTTAAACATTCAAATCCGCCTCCCGAAGAAGCATCACCTAAAAAATTTTGAATTGCTTCTATATCGGGATAATGATCAGGATTATGTAGATAACGCATATATTCCTCTAAAACTCGTCTAATATATAGAAAGTCTTTCAGGTTCATCGTTATTTTTTCCTTATCAGAAATAGCATCTAATCCATATTCAACGATATCTTTTATACTTGTATATTTCATCATCTTTAAATTCAATACCTCTCATCATGTGTATACTCTTTATAATCTTCTAGTATTCCTCAATGAATTATCTATATCCAAAAATAATAAAACATTTTTCAATATCATCATATTCATAAGGAATACTAAATGTATTAAGCATACGCTCTATTTCTGATTTTTTATCAGTAACACATGTCTTTGGCTCAATTAAACGCCCTTGACCAATAACTTTCTCAAATTTACTTCTAATTTTAAACCATTCAACAATTCTCATATTTATATGAAAAAAATGTTCATCAGCATCAATCGTCCAATATACGCTAGGCTCTTCTTCATCAAAAAACGTCTTATATTGTATCGGGATGTCTCTCATGTTCTCCATGATGGAATCTATCAGTTCTTTCCATTTTGTATTGTTCATAAAAGAGGTTAGATTTCTTTCTTCAAGAACCTGCTTAATTTTTTCTTTTTCAGTTTTTTTGTTGTTATATTTTCCAATTTCAATTTCGTCTATAATGTGTTGCATAACAGATAACGCTCTATCATCTAGTTTTTTATAAACATAAGATGGCGATATACATTGTTTATCTCTTTGTACATAATACCACCCGTAATGCACCCAACCAGTAACTATAAAATGGAAATCTCCCTCCCAACTTATATCGAAATAAATTCTATCGTCATCTTTAGAACTACTTATTTTGATAACTCCAGTTCTCGGATTTAGTTTTTCACATAAAATATTATGTATTGATTGCATCTATCACTATTTCTCCTTACAACTTTAAATTTACCTATCTATTTCTAATACAAACATTTTATTCTTCAAACTTTTCCTCAACATTAAAAATCACTTCACAATCGCAACCAACACCATTTTCTCGCAAAAATTCTATAACCTTTTCAATATCCACATTTTTATCTTTCAAAAACTCATTTGTTAAAGAAAAATCGTGATTACAATCTACTGTTTCTGATTTATCATTTAGATAATCAAATAATTCATAAAATAATTTCTTTTCCATCGGTAAGTTCTCTTCAAATTCTTCCATTTGTTTGACTTGATATTCTTGTAACAATTTCCTCTTCTCAAATTTGTTCATGAGCTTTTCTCCTTTATAAAATTATTGTTTTAAATCATTTATTTTTTACGTTATACACCATATCTCCGCTATTCCAAACATACATAATGGCCGACACTGGTCTTTTTCCGTCTTCCCGAAGCCATCCTGTATATGTGGTTGTGTTGCCATAATAGCCTTCAATAATGATTTCAAATTCTGAGTCTGTATATTCATCTATAAATTGTTGTAACCCAATAGACTTTCCATTAAACCGTCCTTCACCTAAGGTTTTGTTAAATATCAATACATCGCATAGGTCGATATCACATTTTTCAAAACATATTTCACCTGGATACGATCTTTCTTCACCTTCCACAAATTCATATATTTTATTAACTTGTAACGTCAAAGTTTCGTTGTGATATGTGATTTCTTTAACCCTACTATCATGAAGGCTGAACATGATGTTGCTATTTCTATCGTGTATAAACTTCATACTGTTCCTCATAATTTCATCTTAATATGTTTAGTCATTATAGTTTTCATCATGTGTATACTCTTTATAATCTTCTATAAATCCAGTGCTGTTTCATCCAAGAGAAAGTCCTCTACTCCAATATATAAAATTCCATCATCATCAAATCTAGGCACTATGTTGTTTCTAACTATAACAATTTTCTTAAATGAATCTCCCGTTCTTCTCAAGGATTCCGTTTCTTGTACTTGCTTTTCTTTTGTATCAACATTAAGTGCCGATTGAATGTAATATCTATTACTTCCTCTATTGATAATAAAGTCTACTTCTAAATTTTTTCTAACCGTTTTTTTATTCTCATCTTTATAGTTATATTCCACAACACCAACGTCTACATTTAACCCCCTCATACGAAGTTCATTATATATTACATTCTCCATAATATGTGACTGCTCATTCTGTCTGAAATTTAGCCTTGCATTTCTAAGCCCAATATCTGAAAAATAGTATTTATACGGAGATGATATATATTTCCTTCCTTTCACATCATATCTTCTAGCCTTTTCAATTAAAAAAGCATCAATAAAATAATCCAAGTAATTACTTACTGTAAGCTGAGATATCTTTATGTTTTTTTCTGACATAAAAGTATTCGCCAGCTTAGTTGGATTAGATAAAGAACCAATAGATGAAGATATAATATCCAACAAATCATCCATGATAGATGCATCTTTAAGAATTTTATTGCGCTCCATGACATCTTTAATATAGGTGCTTGTAAACACATTCTTCAAATACTCGCTCTTTTTTTCATGATTACTTAGCTGTACAGACATTGGCATGCCACCGTACAAACAATATTCATCAAAAGCCTTACCCTTGTCTCCTTCATAACATGAATAAAATTCTGCAAATGAAAATGGATATACTCTTATTTCATCACCACGATCTCTAAACTGCGTTAGCACATCTGATGAAAGCATCTTTGAATTACTGCCAGTAATATATACATCTACATTCGGAATTTTCATAAGCCCAAGCACCAAATCAACAAAGTTTACCTTTGAGTCAGTGCCTTCCAGATATGGATTGGAAATTTCTTCTACAAATTGAATTTCATCGATAAAAATATAATATTTACGTCCATTATCTTGTATTTTATCTCTTAAATAATCATCTAGCTCAATTGGATTTCTATATTTGATATTCTTCAGACTATCAAGTGCAATCATTATAATTTGATCTTCACACACTTCATTAGAAAGTAAATACTTTCTATACAGTTCAAATAAAAGATAAGATTTTCCACATCTTCTAATACCTGTAATAATCTTTACTCTTCCATTATCTTTTTTGTCTATAAGTTGATTTAAATATCTTGGTCTTTGTACTTCCACTCTCACACCCCATTTAATAATATATTGTAAATACGCATTTTTATTAAATCTATTTACTATATTATAGCATTCTTAACCCACAACTCCAATTAGCACTTTTAAAATAAATGCGTATTTACTACTTTTAATTAAATCATTGTAAAATAAAGCAAAAAACGCCACATACTTTCACCCTATAACAGGCTATGAAAGTACATGACGTTTCTAATAGATATGTAATTGTCTAATGCACTAGTACCCAAAGTACCCTAACTTTCAGATTAGTGTGTACTTTTAGAATCATTGCGACGGCAAATGCCCGCAAAGATAGATCCTGTAAAGTTGTGGATAATAGAGAACACGGCGCCTGCTACGGCTGCTTGTGGTGTAAAGTGTTTCAATGCCAAGCTAGCTGCCAAGGCAGAGTTTTGCATCGCCACTTCGATTTGCATAGCACGACGATCTGGTACGTTAGAACCGAACAAACGGCAAATGAAATATGTCACCACATAACCGCTCACGTTTTGCACCAAGCAAGCCAAGAAAATCATCACACCATGCGCTAAGATATTATCACGGCTAACGGCAGTGACGCCAGCTAGGATAATTAATACAGCTACGGCACCTACTGTTGGTAATACTTCTTTCACAGGTTCAATGCGAGAACCGATGAAATAGTTTACAATAATGCCCAATGCAATTGGCACGGCAATGATTTTCACGATGGACATGAACATAGGCCAGAATGCAATATCGACGGTTTGTCCTGCGTATAAGACGATGAAGATTGGTGTTAACACTGGTGCCAACAAAGTGGATACTGTCGTTGCAGATACGGACAATGGCACATTACCATTTGCCAAGAATGTCATTACATTAGATGCGGTACCGCCTGGTGCTGCCCCTAACAAGATAAATCCTAAGGCGATTTCTGGTGGGAATCCAAACAAGGTACCTACTAACCAACCTGCTAGTGGCATCCACAAGAATTGAATCAAGGATACCAAGATCACTTGCCACGGTTGTTTAAATACGTCTAAAAATACTTTTCCTGTTAATGTTAAGCCCATGCTGAACATAACTAATTGTAACAAAGGAACTGTTTGTTTCGCTGCGCCCATGAATAGTTCTGGCACTAAAAATGCGATAACTGCCATAGCTAACACAATCCATGCTAGGTAATCATTGAACAAGCGATTAATACTACGAATAAAATTCATATGTAACCTACTTTCTATAAAAAATGAGAACTTTTCAATTATAACAAATATTTCTCTCTAATAAAAGGGATTTATCTTAAATTTATAATATATTTGTCCATTTATGTGTTACAACTATTAGCTGTGATGTCCATCGTATAGTTTTCGTCCTACTCCCCTGATCATAACTAGGATCCGTTATTTTATATCAGAAAATGTTATCTACTTAATTGTATAATGCAATTTCACTTTAAAATAAAAAAGAAACATAAGTAACGATAACTCCTAACATCAACATTAGATGCCTAGATTCCTCATCACTTATATTTCTTCCTTGTGAGACAGTTGTATGTAAACTGATTAACTAGCTATTTAAAAACTCCTCGATTACAGGATTTTTCATCATCTCAGCTTGCTCTGCCTCTGTAATAACTTGTACTTTATCTCGGTCCACATTAACCAAGCAGAGGAATCCTAAATGATCGTCTTGGTTCGCACGGAATTGGTGTGCCATCAATTTAGGAATTTCAATCATATCCCCTTCTTGTACGTTTTCCACGGTGTCGCCTAGTAAACATTGGCCTTTCCCACGGAAGATCATGACCATATGCGTATGTTCATGGCGCTCCATAGTGCTATACCCACCTGGTTGTACCTCAAAATAACGGAATTGGCATGGAATATCCCAAGCTCCATCAAACAAAACTTGACGGGTCACATCTTTAAAAGGGCTATTATCTTGCTTGTACACCAACGTGTCGACTCCATCCCAGGTGTATTCTTTTTGATTAAACTTGCGTATCATACTAACTCCTATAAAAGGGCCATCTTGGAATCAATCCAGATAGCCCCTCCTTGTATTCTAATATATACCTGGCATATCACCAGATAGTACGCCTTATTTGAATATTTTCTTAATAGCGCCCAAAATGCCGCCATGTTCATGAACATAGTCTTTCACAGATTCCACTTCAAAACCTGTTTCGTCGATAGCTGCACGAATGGTTGCTTCATCCGTTTTAGTATGGTCAAAGCGAATACGCACTTCTTTTGTTTTTAAATCTACAGTGGATTCTAGTACGCCTGGTAACCCACGAACAGCACCATTCACAGTATTTTCACAGTTCACGCACATCATACCTGGCACGTGAAATAATTTTGTAGTCACATTACCTGTGCTACCACAACCGCAATCTTTACACATAGTTCCTCCTAATTATTTTGTTTATGACTATTAGTAGCACCAGCTTCTACATCAATAGTTTCCGCTTTTGCAGGCTCTTCTTTAGCTACTTTTTTATCGCCACTAACAGCATCTTTAAATTCATTAATACCTTTACCGATGGCCTTACCAATTTCAGGTAATTTTTTAGGACCAAAGATAACAAGAGCAATAATTAAAATAAGAAATAATTCTTGTGTGCCAAAATTAAACATGCCTAATACCTCCTATTTCAAATCAATTAATTTTTATGGGCAGAATCATCTACATACCATTCTACTGGTTCATGAGTTAATACCGCACCTGGTAAACAATGGTCTACTCGATCCTCCCAAGAATATTCTTCATATTCCTTACGTTGGCGAAGCACGCGTGCTAAGGCCGCCTCTTTAGAAGCACCTACCACCGTGAACCACACAGATTTCGCATTCACCAGCATTGGGAATGTTAATGTCACACGTTCCCATACTTTGCCATCTTTTACGGCCACTACCATACGATCACGTTCATACAAAGCTTCAGATTTAGGGAATAGGGACGCTGTATGTCCATCATCACCTAAGCCTAGTAAGACTAAATCTATGGATTCCTTTTCTGTACGCTTCAAGACCATTTTTACTTCTTGTTCATATTTATCTGCTGCTTCCTCCACAGTACCATTATTTGTTGGTACTGGATAATAGTGAGCAGCTCCCATAATATTTCCAAATAAGCGATCTTTTGCACGGCCAAAATTATTATCTGGATTCGACTGTGGTACAAATCGTTCATCTACCCAAAGGAAGAAAATATGCTCCCAATCGATACGATTTGTATACTCATCAGAATCGAGCAAAGAAAATAATGCATTCGGAGTGGTACCTCCAGATACAGCCACCACACAAGCGCCTGTTTCTGCAATGCATTCATTTGTATAGGTTAAAAATCGATCGGCCACTGCTTTCGCCACGTCATCTCCTGTAGGAAATGCATGAATTATATCTCTCGCCACGACCAAGATCCTCCTTCTAATAACTCTTCCGCTTCTTTTGGTCCCGCACTGAAAGCTGGGTAGAAGCATAACGGTGTTTCTTCATCATTTCGTTCCCATGCTTCAATCAATGGCTTAAATAAACGCCATGATTTTTCTACCGCATCGTTGCGAACGAATAATGTTTGGTCTCCTAATAAACCATCTAAAATCAATCTTTCATAAGCATCTGGAATGTCTGCTAATTCCTTAGAATTGCTATAGGAAAAATCCATTTCTAGGGTGTTAACACTCAACTTAGACCCTGGAGATTTCACCTCTAAGGACAATCCCATTCCTTCATTTGGTTGCATGCGAAGAACCAATACGTTTTGGTTAAAGTCTTTCGCATGGAACGGTTTAAAGATGGAGTGTGGAATTGGTTTGAAAGTTATGGCAATTTCGCTAGATTTCTTCGGCAATCGTTTTCCTGTGCGAAGATAGAACGGCACATCACGCCATCTCCAGTTATCGATGAATAATTTTAATGCCACATAGGTTTCTGTCGTTGATGTAGGTGGCACATTTTCTTCCTTCCGATACTCTGGAGCTGGACGTTCTGTATTACCAGAATCTGCATATTGACCACGCACTGCAATATCGCCTAATTTTTGGCGATGTAAACTGCGGATAGATGAAATTAACTTACCAATTTCATCACGGTAATCATCGGCATTAAAACTAGCAGGTGGTTCCATGGCAATCAAAGATAATACTTGAATCATATGGTTTTGCACCATATCACGCAAGGCACCTGCCCCATCATAATAGCCTGCACGTTTTTCTACACCTAACTCTTCGGCTACGGTAATTTCTACACGCTCAATATATTTGCGATTCCAAAGGGGTTCAAATATAGCATTGGCGAAACGAAGCATTAAAATATTCTGTACCGTTTCTTTCCCTAAATAATGATCGATACGATAGGTTTGCTCTTCCGTAATATATTGTTTCAAGGATTCATCTAATGCGATAGCACTTTCTAAATCATGTCCAAATGGTTTTTCAATGATGACACGGGACCAAGAACCTACTTCTTCTAACAGTTTTGCCCCATGTAATTCACGTACAATAGGTTCAAATAACTCTGGTGGCATGGCTAGATAAAATAGTGCATTCCCGCCAGTACAATGAGCATCTGCCACACGTTCTAATTCTTCGCGCAACGCTACATACGTAGACGGCTCTGTATATTGACCCGCTACATAGGAAAAGCGCTCAATAAATGCTTGTTCTTCTGCATTTGGTTCACGGTCACCTAAGATGGATGCTTTCACTTGTTCACGAAATTCATCGTGGCTCATCGCTGTCCGTGCTACGCCCACTACAGCTACCTTCGGTGAAAGTAAACCACGTTGAAACAAGGAATAAATAGCTGGCAACAATTTACGTTTCGTCAGGTCTCCGGAGGCCCCAAAGATAACAATAGCACCTGCCCCTGGTGTATGTTCAATACATAATTCTTCTTTTACATTATAGGACACATTCATGGTGAATCTCCTCTTACATCAGTTTCCACTGGAAACACTAATACTGTACCTTTTATTATAGCACAAACCCCACTATTGACAATGGTCATCGACCTTTGACTTTTTCATTTTCATAGGGTATAATAATTAAGCACAATTTGTGCAAAGTTTTATTAATCTATGAGGTGATAATCACATGGCAACGAGAAGAGAAGCACGATTTAAGTTATGCCGTCGCTTCGGTGTGAACGTTTTCGGTCACGCGAAGGCTTTAAAACGTGTAAAAAAAGACCAACGTCAAAAGAAAATGTCTGAATATGGTCTTCAATTATTAGAAAAACAAAAAGTCAAAGCATACTATAACTTGCTAGAACGCCAGTTCGTACGCTATTACGATAAAGCGAAAAAAATGCACGGTGTTACAGGCCAAAACATGTTGAAATTGTTGGAATGCCGTTTGGACAACCTTGTATATCGCATTGGCTTCGGTAACTCCATCCGTCAAGCACGTCAAATGGTAAACCATGGCCACATCCTTGTTAACGGCAAACGCGTTGACATCCCTTCTTACCAATGTAAACCAGGTGATGTAATTGAACTTCGTGAAGCTAGCCGTGACAACGAAATGTTCAAAGTGAACTTCCAAGAACTTCGTTCTTTCGAACTTCCTTACATCGAAAAAAATCTTGACGCTTTCCAAGGCACATTAACTCGCCTTCCTGAACGTGAAGAACTTCCTATCGAAGTAAACGAGACACTAATCGTCGAATTGTACTCCAAATAATAGTTTCGATTCTACGAATACCAGAAGCACAGTACTTATGCGCATAGGTACTGTGCTTTTTCTTTTAAAAATTGCTAAAATTCGTGTGCGTTGCTCAACCGTTGCATAACCTTTTAACGAAATGATGCAGGGATCTTATTTACCTCTTCGATATATTGTTCAATCGTCTTATGCGTGTACACATCCGCCGTTATGTCTTTACTTTGCGTGTGGCCAACGATTGATTTTAAAATATAACGATCTATTCCGTAGTTACTGGCCAAGGTGATGAACGTATGGCGTGTGTCATGCGGTAGGTGGTCAGATATTCCGACTTCCTAACAAAATCATTTTATCGGCTTTATGAGAAGCTTTGAGGTATACCCAAGAGGGATTGTATCCGATTTAGAAGCGGCTGCTAGGGCGTAAATTTCGCGGTAAAAAGGCATAACACAATCTGCGATAGGTATGATTCTGTTCTTACCGGCTTTCGTTTTAACCCCACCGATGATATATCGCTCATCCAGGTGGACGTTCTCCATCTTAATCGATAGTAGTTCAATAGGGCGCATACCAGAATATATGTACATCAATAAGAGTTTCGCAATACTCTCATCGGTGTGATTCCATATTGTTTGAATCTCATCTTCTGCGAAAGGCTTATGGATGTTTGATTTTTCCGCCGGTTTCAATTCAAGGAGCACAGCATAGTTCTTGATAATCACATCATTCTTGATAGCTGCTTCAAAGGCTCCGTCCAGGCCTTTGACAATTAATCCAATAGATGAACGACTTAGATGGCTATTTCGTCGATTATCGCTTGCAGATGGACGAGTTTAATCTCTTGTATAGGTTTCTTTATCTTCGCTTGTGCGGTCGAATATCCGCCTTTTTTCGTATCGATTCCTTTACGTTCCTTATCGGCAATCATCCAACTCCAGCATTCACTAAATAATACTTTCTTGGTTTCAAATTTCTCCGGATAAATGTCATATTCTGATAAGACATCCCAGGCATCTTTTGATTTTGCATAATACCCAATCGTCTTACGTTTATACTTGCCGTTCTCGTCGTAGCCAGTAGTTACGATTGCACGGTATGGCTTGCGTAATGGCTTATGCTTCATCTTGTATACGGAACCTGTTCCGTTGGCTCATTTCATGGCCATAACATTATAACCTCCTTGGTATAGTGATTAGCCTTAGAGGTATGCTATAATAATTGTGGAGTAAAAATAAAGTACCTCTTAGGTATGAAGTTTTTAATGGCCCTCACTGCGGTGAGGGCTTATTTTTTTGCGCCTAATCTTATGTTTGATCTAGATAGATTAAAAATCTATCCTGCGTATCCATTGGCATGTCCGCAATGTTTGCATAACACTGAAACAAGAAGGGCTTTATTACTCGATCATCGTCATCAATACCGTTAAATACAGATAAGAAGTCGACAATAAATTGTTTTTTTAGATAATCAGTTTTTAGTAAAACCATCATCGATAACATTACACCATATATACCTTTAAGATATACTTTTTCGTTTTTTCCAATCTTTTTATTTTGTTTCTTTATTAAAAGATTTCCAGGTAAACATTTTGACAATGTGCTAGAAGGAATTTTTCGTGTCTCATTAGTTCTAAGAGCAGTAAAATCAAGATTATGTGCTGCTGCATTTCGAAATACTCTAATTGCTTCTAATGCGCAAATAATAAAATTAGTTTTATCGTTAAGTGGAATTGTCTTGCCGGTTTCGTCAGGCAATAATGCGTTTACAACGTCGTCACGTTGGGTGTTCTTTAACAGTTTAAAAAGATTAATGGAGTTACTAAATGATAGGTTCTTTAATAGTATCCAAGGCGGGATGTGGTTATGGTGTTCACGATAATATAAAGTAGGGTTGCTTGCGATTTTATTATCATTCCTTGTTTTTAAACATTCGAGTTGAACAGCATCAAACGTCAATACATTATTAGGACTTTGATAAGACTCTTTATATTTTGACTTTGCTAAATATACTGACATATCTACACCAAAATCTTTAGATAAAGTGTAAGCTAGTTTTGTTTTAAATATATTTTCAGTAAACATACTATATTTTAGTATGAATGCTTGTATAGATCTGTCAAACATAGAAAGACTATATAACTGTTCTATAGTAGTACCTTCAATAAAATATTCTCCGTCTGGCATAAAATATCTTTGGTAACGATTGATTAGATCGTAATAAGATATTGTATCTAAAGCATGCATTGCAAACTCTGAATCACTTATATTTAGATTCCTAGTACGTAATAATTCAATCTGTTCCTCGTAAGTTTTAAAAGGCTTGTCATAAATTGTCAAAATTTAGCCTCCTATATAATAAAAGGAGCCCTCGCTACCAATGATAGCAAGGGCTCCAGTGTCCAACAGTCACGCAATGTGGAAAGGGACAGTTCACTATCATCAGTATACATCATATAAAATAAGTTTTCAACACTTATTCTCTTGTGAGTAAAACAGTATCACCTATTTTTATAGGCGTTATTACTGGCGCGGAAAGATTTGTAGAAATATCATCTTTACTAACATTTAATGGCACAGTCCGAGCAATAGTTTTTTGAAGTACAGATACTGGACTAAATAGAGTGCTAGTACGTCTAACAATACGTTGGCATACAGCGAATCTAGCATAAGGGGCTGTAACTTCAATAACCGCCTTTATGCCGTCGTAAGCACCGTAGTTTACACCATCTATAATTAAGTCTTCACCTGGCTCAATTATACGTAAAACGTCACCCTCCTTGGCACCGTCGTTTAGACCATAATTAATCAATACTGTGCTTTCGTTTTCAATAGCAATAATTTTATAGGTATCAAACATAACATCCTCTCCTTTTTTTATCACAACATATATTACAAGCCTCTTACTCAGCAGTAGGGTAGGAGGCTTATTTAGTTACTAACAAATCTTGGAAACCAGGTATTTAACAATTTCCCTAGCAGTATTAACTGAGTTTTCACTGTTAAAGTTGATATTGTTTTCATCGTTGGTTCTGTCAAAACCTTTCATCGATGTGTTTTCGTGGCCATATGTGGCAAGTTCTAAAAATCCGGAAGTAACACCAGTTGATTTTACTTGAATGGCCAAAATGTTCTTTATTGGAATAATCTTATAGGTACGATTCCCCAAGTTGAATAGACCGCCTTGAGTGCGATCGATAACAACACATGTATCATACACAAATAAATTAGCACCAATACCATCTAAGTGGTATAAATGTTGCCCCATAAAGTCCTTTGTAGGGCTTTCGATAACTTTTGGTTCACTGCTGAAAAATCCCATAATACTAACCTCCCCGTATTAAAACCTTTTATATCCCAAATATCCCTCTTAAAATATCTCGATTACGTTCATGCTTAGCTTTCTTTTCAGCTGCTTTTTGCTCTTCAATGCGTTTTTGTTCCTGAACCTGTGCTTCATCGGCTTTTTGTTTCTTGTAGTCTGCTAATTTAGCATCACGACCAACTAATCCTTTTACAGAAGCAATAAGTGCTTCATCACCCATGCCTGGTGCAGCAACATGATTTTAACCATTGAAATTTTGACTTCTCTTTATTTCATCGGATCCATTTATATATGTATTCATATCGAATAAATCTAATGAATTATTTGAAAAATGAATCTTATACGAAATTAATTCTTGAATTCCTGTGGTTCGTATCCATACAGCCCATGCCGTCGCAGTATCAGTATCTGGGTCATAGGAGAGTGTGTTTAAATCCACTTTCCCTGTGTAGTCAGAATTTGAATAGAACCATTGCCAACGGGCGTCATTAAATTCCTAAGCACTGACCATCATTGTTGAACATAATGCAAATATTGTTGCCAATACTAATCCCTTTTTCATTTTAAAATCTCCCTGTGTTAAATAATATGATGATAAAAGTCGATTCCGTTAAGGTCACTATATTCAATTTTAGACATCCTAACCATACGCTCGACTAAATCAACGTGATGATCAATATAAAAGTCATCACGAATGATATGAATTAGCTCGTGCTTTATTTCCTCCCTCATGCGGTCATGAGGGAGATTTTTATTTATGTAAATATTATGAGTATCTACATCCTCTGATTCTTCGGAAATTGCTTTAGCATTTGGCAAGTCGCAGTAAATCAAATTTACAACCAATATAACACTCTCCCTTGTGTATTATTTCTTTTTTATTGTAAAATCAGCAAGTTTGTCAAAATCAGATTTAAACTCTCGGTCCTGAATAACTCGATATTTTTTAAATTCTTCTTTAGCTAAGTTATCAGCCACTTTCTTTGATATTTTCCCTACATTAGATAAGATATCATATTCATTAAACTGTAAAAAACTATCTAGCCTATAAGACCAATCTTCCTAACTATTATAACTATGGCGAGCATATGATTTCAAGATTAACTTTAATAATTAGCATTATTGCCTTTGTATTATCTGTTTATAATCTATTAGTAATATTAGGAGTACTGTAATGAAACTAGATGCCGTAATGACTACACAAGAGGCTGGGGAAAGATGGCATGTACCAGCTGATTCTAAAGAGATATACCAATAAACAATTTACCGATGATGAGGCTAGAAAGTCGGGGAAAATGTGGCTTGTAACTCGTCAAGGAATGGAAAGGCTATATGGTAAAGAAAAAGAAATTTAATTGATGATTTATTACTTTCTTATGAAATTGTAGAAGATAGTAAGTAAAATTATATAATAGTATATATTATATAAACGCTTAAAATTTCTCTAAAATTTCAATTGTTACTCAACTGTTGCTCAACTTATTAAAATTAAAAGTGCTATAAATGTAGTAAATAAGCAGTTTTATGATAGTGTTAAAATTGTACTCCAAATAATAGGATACTACAGCAACCAGTTTTCGGATTGGTTGCTTTTTTTATGCCTTACTAGTTGAAATTATTGTGGGTAGTTTATATAATGAAAGTACATATCATTTACTATATATTACATACGGTCTTGGTGCACGGTATATCGAAATTATAGTATTCTTACACAACGTACCGCATGTATTTTATCCTATGAAAGGCAGTTAACACAAAGGTATTTACTATGTCGCAAATTCTCTTATCAATATTTTATTTTATTCTAGCCGGTATTGCTGAAATCGGTGGTGGCTATTTAGTATGGCTGTATCTGAAAGATGATAAAAGCCCATGGTATATGCTCGCTGGTGCTATTACCCTCATCATTTATGGTATCATTCCTACCCTTCAGGAGGCTCCCTTCGGAAAAGTCTATGCTGCCTATGGTGGCATCTTCATCGCCCTCTCTATTTTATGGGGCTATTATGTAGACGGCATCACTCCTGATCGGTACGATATCATCGGTGGTATCGTCTCCATCATCGGGGTACTCATTATTATGTATTATCCTCGGTAATACACCTAATGAATGCGAAACTGTATATAACGAGGCAACTATTACTTCTCTATCTATACCGTCACTCCTAATGCATTAGAATTGTTACGACACAATGTATCCCCTTACATATGCTTTTTTAGGATACATCCATTATATCATATATACAAATATGCAAAAATCTCTAGTCAAAGCGATGCCTTACGCACTCGCTTACACTAGAGATTTTTATTATCTATTAAATTTTTTCGCCATAGAAGATTAACTCTTCGTCTTTCACAAGGGCGTAGGAACGTGTACCAAGTCCCATGCGGTCCGCACGTAGTAAGATGGCTTGCCATTCGCTATTAGGGGAAATGTCTTTGAAATAATCCCACGTGCGTTTTTCTACTGTGCTTAATACGCCATGATCCACTGGTGTAGCTTGGGTAATAATATCTCCCAACGCTTCATCCATAGCCACCATGTCATAAGATACAACAATACCTAAGTTACCTACGATTTCGTTAGTAGCACCAGCCTCTTTCAGCTTATCTTGGTTCACATAATCCGCCACAACGTCCATCGCTACCCCTACATGGAATCGTTGACGATTTCTAGTGGCAGCTGCTGCATATTCTGCCACCGCTTTATGATGCTCTGTACCTGTTAAGGCTACCAATTCACGACGACCTTCTAGGCTCGCAGAATACCAACCAGTATTGTTCACCGCTCCAGAGAATCCACTGTACTCATTCGCTTTAATATGATTTACGGAAATCACCACATCACTGGTAGCAATGCGTTCATCAATATAAGCTACTTTCACTGATTCACCATCAGGAATGATGACCTCACGAGAATTATTACTAGGCTCATCTACATAGACCACAGTACCGCCTTCAGATTCAATACGTTCTTTCATATATGCCACTACTGTTTCATAAGCTACATACTCACTATGTAGATCATTGCGAAGTAGAGCCACTTTTTTGCCAGCGCAACCAATTTCATCAAAACCGATTTTACGCAACAAAAAATCTAATCGTTTATGGATTAATGCTTGATTAACCTCTTGTAAAGGGGAGTAATATACTTCCATATCATACCTCCTATAACTACGTCATTTTGTAAAAAAGGGCTGCATCTACTGACACAGCCCTTACTTTGGCGGAGAGAGGGGGATTTGAACCCCCGCGCCAGTTTCCTGACCTACCGCATTTCGAGTGCGGACTCTTCAGCCACTTGAGTACCTCTCCGTATACGACGGCGTTCTTTGAAAAAATCTTTCATAATTTGACTGCATTCTTCTTGCAATACACCCGCCAACACCTGTGGTTCATGGTTTAAATTCGGATGTGAAAGTACATTAAACAAAGATTCTACCGCACCGCCCTTATAATCACTACTGCCATAGACAACACGTTCTATACGACTATTAATAATAGCACCAGCACACATAGGGCACGGCTCTATGGTAACATAAAGCGTACAACCGGTCAACCGCCACCTTTCAAGCATAGCATTCGCCTCACGGATGACAAGGACCTCTGCATGAGCCGTCGCATCATGGTCAATCTCGCGTCTGTTGTGATGACGACTGATAATCTTGCCTTCATGCACTAATACTGCACCAATAGGAATTTCACCCATATCATAGGCCTTACGTGCCTCTACCAAGGCTTCACGCATATACTCTTCATCAGTCATACAGTCACTTCCTTTCCAATTGCCGCTAGACAATAGAATACCATACTTTCAGAGAATCGTCACTTCTTAAGCTAATTATGATATAATAAAGAGTACATGTAAACATTTTCGATGACTTCACTGAGGTGACAATCTTATGGAACAACGAGCTTTTAGTAAAATCAATGTAGGTCTTGCTATCACGGGCAAACGTGATGATGGGTACCACGATATAGATACCATTTTTCAATCTATTTTCTTAGGGGATTCCCTCTATTTCGCACGCCACCATTCTGTGGTGTTCTCTGGCGATGCACCTGAACTACCATATTATATGGCACAATTAATTCCCTATACAGAAAGCAATATTGCTATGAAAGCCCTTCGTATGGTCCAAGACTATACGGGCTGTACCCAAGGGGCTGCCATTCATTTGTTAAAACGAGTTCCCCCTTGTGCTGGTATGGGCGGTGGCAGTGGTGACGGTGCCGCTATGTTACTAGGCCTTAACAAGTTTTGGGATCTTCGCTTAACCGATGAGGAACTATTGACCATGGCAACTAAACTTGGTTCTGATGTACCTTTCTTACTGAAAGGCGGTACTGCCCGTGGCACTGGTCGAGGAGAGCAATTAGAAGTCTTGCCAACTAGTAGCGCTCAATGGCTACTAATCGTAAAACCAGAAGTGAGCATTTCCACAGCAGAAGCCTACGGAAGATTTGCGGAGACTTCTCGTGTCACTTCAGACACGATGGATACCGTTACCACACATATAAACGCCAAAGACTTTCGTCAAGCTTTTATTAGTAGTGACAACACCTTTGAAGAATTAATATTCCCTGTCCATCCAGAACTTGCATCATGTAAGCAATTTTTCTTAGACCGTGGATTCCCTACCATCATGACTGGTAGCGGTCCTACTATGGTGGTGTTATTGGAAAAAGCACTGGATGCCATTCGATTACAAGAAGATATCAAACAAGCTGGTCATAACTGGCTTTCACTAATTACGAAAACACATGATGAGGAGGCCCTACGATGAATACACCACGTTTACAACCCATCCGTTTAGACGCGTACAAACCGCTTCGTGAAATTGTTAGCGATGCTTTACGCCAAGCTATTCGTGACGGTCTATTACCACCAGGCGAACGCCTCATGGAGATTCCTTTGGCGGAAGAGCTCGGTGTGAGCCGTACTCCTATTCGTGAGGCAATCCGCATTTTAGAGCAAGAAGGCCTTGTGGTGATGATTCCACGCCGTGGCACCTATGTGGCGGATATGAGTTTGAAAGATGTAACAGAAGTATTTGAACTTCGCTCTATCTTGGAAGAGCTCGCCGCAGAACTAGCTGCAGAGCGTATTACGAATGAAGAAATCGAGGCCTTGGAGCAGCATCTGGTAGAAATCGGCAACTACATGAACGAAAATAACTTAGATAAAGTCGTACAAGCCGATATTCTATTCCACGAAATTCTTTATAAAGCGTCTCGTAATGATCGTCTTGTGGAAATGATAAACAATCTACGAGAGCAAACGTTGCGCTTCCGTACATTGTCTATGAGTCAAACAGGTCGTCTCGCCAAAACTTGGGATGAACATCGTCAACTTGTAGAGGCAATCTCCGATCGCGATGTGGAACGAGCTCGCCAGATTGCTCGTATCCATATGGAAGAATCTGAAAAAACATTGTTAGAAGGTATGCAATTAAAAAGCCATGAAGGCTAATGTATCTTTCACATATCATAATTGAAATAGAAAGGGTCCTTATAGGACCCTTTTCTAGTTATCTATATATACATAAAATCATATTAGTATAGCATCTACAACAAAAGAGGAATGGCCCTGTATTCTCAGTTCCATTCCTCGTTTTTAAGTTCTATACCATTTTGGTTCTATCATATGTTTTGGCTCTATCATATATTTTGTAGGGACAGCAAAAGCCATCCTCCAAGATATATTTTTATGCATACCATAGACATCCCATAGGCAGATCATTCAATCTGCTTATGGTCCAACCTCTATTTGCCACTCATATATTTCGCTTTAAATGCCGCCAATTGCGCTTCTTCTAATACCATGCCTTCCTCTTGGAAGTGAGCGATACTTTGCTGCATTTCTTCGTAAGCAGTTGGCACGATTTTTGTAAAGCGATCTTTGTACAATACCCAGTTTTCTAACATATGCCGACCTTGTTTGGAGTTCGTGTGCAATACATGTTGTTGTACTAACTCATGGATCCGTGCTAGATCACTTTCACTAGTTTTACGAAGCTCCACAAGTCCTGTGTTGCAATAACGTCCATCTAAATCAAGTACGTACGCATAACCACCGGACATGCCAGCCCCAAAGTTACGACCCACACGGCCAAGGACAAGGACCTCACCACCAGTCATGTATTCGCAACCGTGGTCACCTACACCTTCTACAACGGCTGTGATACCGCTATTACGAACGCAGAATCGTTCCCCAGCCACGCCGTTGATATAGGCAGCACCAGAAGTAGCCCCATAGAATGCCACGTTACCGATTAAGATGTTTTCATGCGCCTCGTAGGTAGCAGCTTTTGGTGGGTACGCAATGATAGTACCACCGGACAAGCCTTTACCAAGGTAATCGTTGGCATCCCCTTCGAGTTCTAATGTCATACCGTTCGGGATGAAAGCACCAAAACTTTGACCAGCAGAACCAACGAAATTCAATTTGATGGTATTCTCTGGCAAGCCCGCTTCGCCATAACGACGAACTACTTCGCCACCGACTAAGGTACCTACCACACGATTCACATTACTGATTGCCAATTTAGCACGAATTGGTTTTTGATCATCCAAAGCAGGACGACACATGCGAAGTAATTTTTTCATATCCAAGGTGCGTTCCAATTCATGGTCTTGGTCGATGCTGTGTAAATGTCCCACAGACGCATCTGTATACGGTTTGAACAAGATTCGTTTCAAGTCCACACGAGACAATTTGAAATTATCGTCCTGTGAGCGTTGGCGTACCAAATCAATACGACCTACCAACTCACGCACGCTACGGATACCTAAACGAGCCATGATTTCACGCAACTCTTGAGCGATGAACTTCATCAAGTTTTCCACATATTCTGGTTTACCTGTAAACTTAGCACGCAATTTTTCGTCTTGTGTGGCCACACCGTACGGACATGTATTCATATGGCAAACCCGTGCCATACGACAGCCCACTGCCACTAATGGCAAGGTACCAAATCCGAATAATTCTGCTCCCAACAAGGCTGCGATCGCCACATCATAACCAGTCATCAGTTTACTGTCCACTTCCAGCTGCACACGGTCACGCAAACGATTTAACATCAAGGTTTGATGCGTTTCTGAAAGGCCCAATTCCCATGGCACACCTGCATGTTTTACAGATGTACGACCTGCCGCGCCAGTACCACCATCGTAGCCGGAGATGAGGATGCTGTCTGCTTTCGCTTTGGCTACCCCTGCGGCAATGGTACCTACCCCAGCTTCTGAGGTCAATTTTACGGAAATCGCTGCACTTGGATTGACGCATTTCAAGTCGTAAATCAACTCTGCCAAGTCTTCGATGGAGTAAATATCGTGATGTGGTGGCGGAGATACCAGTTCTACACCTGGTGTGGAGTGACGAGCTTTGGCAATCTCTGGATATACCTTTTTACCCGGTAATTGACCGCCCTCACCTGGTTTCGCTCCTTGGGCACATTTGATTTGTAATTCTTTCGCATGTACCAAGTAATTCGTTGTTACCCCAAAGCGACCTGATGCAATTTGTTTTACTTCACTATTGCGATTATCTCCATTGGCATCGAGAACAAAGCGACTTGTATCTTCGCCGCCTTCCCCAGAGTTCGATGTAGATCCTAAACGGTTCATAGCGATGGCAATAGTTTCGTGGGCCTCTTTACTGATAGCACCGTAACTCATAGCGCCAGCTTTGAAGCGTTTCACAATATCTTCCACTGGTTCCACTTCTTCCACAGGAATACCGCCGCCCACTGGGAAGTTCAATTCCATCAAGCTACGCAAGGTCACATGATAGTCATTGCGAATCATTTTGGAGTATTCTTTGTATGTATTGTAATCCCCTTCAATTAAGGATGTTTGCAATAACTTAATCGTATCAGGATTGAATAAATGCTCTTCCCCATCTTTCATAGGACCGTACCAACCGCCTGGTTCAAGGACTTTCACATCTTCTTTGAAAGCCCGTTGGAATCGTTCTAATGTTTCATGAGCTACACCACCTAAGCCGATACCTCCAATGCGGGTCGGTGTATTTGGGAAGTAGGTACTAATAAAATTTGTATTCAAGCCCAATGCCTCAAAGATTTGTGCCCCATGGTAACTGCGTACAGTGGAAATACCCATTTTAGACATGACTTTCATAATGCCCGACACAGAGGCCTTGATGTAATTCGCTTCTGCTTCCTCTGGTGTAAGGTCGCCCAAGCGATTCGTTGCTTGTAACTCACGTACTGTTGCTAATGCCACATACGGGTTAATCGCTGTTACACCATAGCCTAAGAGTGTACAGAAATGATGCACTTCACGAGGTTCCCCAGATTCCAAGATTAGCCCCATTTCTGTGCGCAACACAGTGTTAATCAAGTGATTGTGCACCGCTGCCACTGCCAATAAAGCAGGGATTGGCACATGGTGTTCGTCCACACCACGGTCAGATAAAATCAACACATTTTGGTCAGTACGAGCTGCTTCCTCTGCATCTTTGCACAAACGGTCTAAGGCTTCTTTCATGCCTTCCGCACCTTTGGCAGGATCAAACAAGATGGACAAGGTCACGGATTTCATGCGACGGCAGTCCAATTGTTTAATACTTGCCAATTCTTGGTTCGTCATAATTGGAGTTCGCATAGATACGGCGTAGGTGCCCACTTTATTAGGGTCCGTCAAGTTACCGCTATTCCCGAGCATCACTCGTGTGGATGTGACCATTTCTTCGCGGATGGCATCGATTGGCGGATTTGTCACCTGTGCAAATAACTGTTTGAAATAGGAATACAACATTTGCGGTTTGTCGGATAGAATCGCCAACGGTGCATCGGCACCCATGGAGCCTACAGGATCTTTTCCATCTTTCGCCATAGGGATAATCATACGCACCAAATCTTCTTGTGTATAGCCGAATACTTGTTGTTGCATGAACAAGTCCCCTACCTCTGGGATGCTATCTTCCGTAGCTTGTTGAATCTCCGACAAGTGGATTACATGTTCTTTCACCCACTCATGGTACGGCAATTCTGTGGCTACTCGTTGTTTAATTTCTTCATCAGAAATGATGCGACCTTCTTCTGTGTCGATTAAGAGCATTTTACCTGGTTCTAATCGGCCTTTAGCACGAATCATATCGTCTGCTTCGTTTACTACACCTACTTCAGATGCCATGATTACACGGTCATCAGCTGTCACATAGTAACGAGCTGGGCGCAAGCCATTTCTGTCTAGCACACCACCGATTACAGTCCCATCAGTAAAGCCCATCGCCGCTGGACCATCCCATGGTTCCATCATGAAACTATTGAACTCGTAGAAGTCATGCTTTTCTTGGCTCATCAAAGTATTACGTTCCCAAGGTTCTGGAATCATCATCATGATCGCATGTGGCAAGCTACGGCCTGTCATATGCAAGAACTCAAGAGTATTGTCGAACATGGCAGAGTCAGAGCCTGTATCATCAACAACAGGGAACACTTTTTTAATATCTGGGAATAAAGGAGATTCCGCTTTTCCTTCACGAGCATTGATCCAGTTTACATTACCACGAATGGTGTTGATTTCCCCATTATGTACTAAATAGCGGTTAGGATGAGCCCGTGCCCAGCTTGGGAATGTATTCGTACTAAAACGAGAATGAACCATCGCCAAGGCAGAGGTGAAATCTAAATCGTTCAAATCTAGGTAAAAGTTACGTAATTGCACTGGTGTCAACATACCTTTGTAAACGATCGTTTTAGAAGACAAGGAGGCAATGTAGAAATCACTACTCATTTCTTTGCTCAATGGGACGATGCGTTTTTCTGCAACTTTACGAATCATATATAATTTGCGTTCAAACTCCGCTTGATTTGTCACCTCTGGACCTTTACCGATAAGAATTTGAATCATCCAAGGACGAATTAATGCCGCCTCATGGCCAACTGCTGTAGAATCTACCGGCACTTCCCGCCAGCCCAATACAATTTGACCTTCTTCACGAACAACTTCTTCTAAGATTCGTTTTTGCTCATTCCGTAATGTTTCGTACTTATGAGCAAAGACCATACCCACCCCGTAATCGCCAGCTGGTGGTAAATGGATGCCTAACACTTCGCACTCACGGCGGAAAAAGTCATGTGGAATTTGCACTAAGATGCCCGCTCCATCGCCAGTATCCTTATCGGCGCCAGCACCACCACGGTGCTCCAATCGCTCAAGAATACGCAAGCCATCGTCGATAATATCGTGGGACTTTTTACCTTTAATATTGACTACAAATCCCATGCCGCACGCATCTTTTTCAAATTGGGAACTATACAAACCATTCGCTTCCAAATGTCGCTGCTCCTCATGTTGTTTTGCAATGGTACTCATTTCCATCATAACCCTCTCCTCCTGTAGGCTCTCTATTACTACGCTAGCGTACTTAACACTAGGCATACATATACTGAAAGTTCTAATTCTATCTATCAATTAACTGTACCTCGCTATAGTCTAGCTAAATGTTATACCAGCATTCATCTACTATATGCTCACTCTGTAAAGAATTAACCTCTTATGATAATCAGTAACTACATTTCATAATACTCATAAAATATAGTTCTAATTCTATAGAATATAGAACTGTATACTATACTAGCAAAAATTATATTATTTTTCAATACATATTACTTATGTATACATGTATTCTTAAATAATCCATCTCTTTTTACTTCTTATCCCATGACTTCAAACTCATATATTATTGTGTATCATCTATTAACTCTTCAAAATCTATACATTTACTATCATGAGCTCTTTCAACATTACTTTCATCCACATCCTTATATATGCCCACTATGTAAGAAAACGCATAGCTACCCTAAGGTAACCATGCGTTTACGTCATTGTAAAAGTATTCTATTATACGATGCGAACAATCCAGCCTTCTGGTGCTTCGATTTCACCATGTTGAATGCCAAGCAATGTTTCGCGCAATTTTGTTAATGTTGGGCCCATTTCATCCATGCCGCTTGGGAAGAAGATATCTTCTTCTTTTGTATGCACCATGCCAACAGGAGAAATAACAGCTGCTGTACCGCAAAGACCACATTCAGCGAAGTCTTTCAACTCTTCTTTGTACACTTCACGATGTTCTACCGTCATGCCCAAATAATGTTCAGCTACATACATCAAGGAACGACGTGTGATGGATGGAAGAATACTATCGGATTTAGGCGTTACTAATTTGCCATCTTTCGTGATGAAAATAAAGTTAGCTCCACCAGTTTCTTCTACTTTTGTACGAGTTCGGGGATCCAAGTATAGATTCTCTGCATACCCTGCTTCATGGGCTGCTTCTAGAGCATGCAAGCTCATAGCATAGTTCAATCCCGCTTTAATATGGCCTGTACCATGTGGTGCTGCCCGGTCAAAATCGGAGATTTGGATTTTCAGCGGTTTCACACCGCCTTTGAAATAATCCCCTACAGGAGTACCAAAAATACGGAATTGGAACTCATCTGCTGGTTTAACACCGATAACACTGTTCGTACCCATCAAGAATGGACGAAGATACAAACTACCACCCGTGCTATATGGAGGCACAAACTCTTGGTTCGCTTTTACCACTTCTTTCACAGCCTCGATAAAACGATCCGTTGGAAATGGTTGCATCACAAGATATTTCGCAGAATCATGCAAACGCTGTGCATTCAAATCTGGACGGAAACACACAATATGACCATCTTTTGTGTAATATGCTTTCAAACCTTCAAAAATTGTTTGCGCATATTGGAATACACCAGCACATTCATTAAGGACAATATTCGCCTCACCCGTTAAACCGCCTTCATCCCATTGACCATCCTTGAAATTAGACACATAACGGAATGGCGTTTCTTTATAACTAAAATCTAAATTGTTCATATCAATCTTTGCCATACTGTCCTCCTACTATTCCATACCTGTGAAAGCCGTGAAAGTATACGTATATCTATCCTTCTAGCCCCTTCACATCATATGAATATTTACTGATTTGTATTTTAGATAAAAACTATTATACACCCAACGCGGAAAATGTACAAGAGTACGGACTTAAAAGGTAAAGTAGATTCTAATTGTTTGTTTTACTTTAACATTGGGGAACTTTTTTATTCTATTTTTCTAAAAAAGTTCCCCAATTATTTATCACATTAGTTTCACTATAGCAAACAATCCTAGGATTAATTCGCAAATCACCTTGCCAGGCAGTTCTTTTCAAGTAAGTTTCTAAGTCATGATTTATGAAAACTTACATTGATTGAATACATACAAGCTCATCAAGTGTTAACTCCTTGCCTTTTACTTCTTCCCAACCTGTATTCTTATATATCTTTTCTAAAATACTGTGTGCAATCCAAGCTCCACCTGATAGATATCCACTACTAGTAGATAGATATACTTCTACATAAAACCACTTTCCTTCGGTCTTCTCGTTCTCTTCATCTGCTGATATTTGACGAAGCAACCTAGTAGCAATATCATGAACTTTTTGTATGTTCTCCGCATCCACTTTATAAAAAGAGTCAGTCACAGTAGGTACACCTTCTCCATGACCTACCTTTCGTACATGATTTCTCAATGCACTATCATTCTTCAAGGTACATATATCGATTGCTTTATCCCAACACATTTCATGAAGAATCATCACATCAGCTTTTGCTATGTCCATATGATTAGCATAAAAACTATACACACATTTTTTCTGATTAGGCCTATCTTCCACAATCTTAATAAGTAAATTATCCAACACTACAAAAGATTCCCCTATTAGCTTAATCCCCTCTATCCGTTCATAATAGGAATCTATGTATCCCTCAACTCGTATCATCGCCAATCTAAGATATTTCCTATGTTCTATATACTTTTGGTCTATCAAATCGCTTTCACCCCTATGTATACTACTCCTTCTACCACTCTTCAGTCACATACAAGGTAAACTCCTTTTTCCATGATTCTGGTATAGGCGTACTTTCATAAAACCAATAACATATACAATATTTTATAAAACTCAAGCCCACTCTAAGTGGTACATCATCATAATACTTATCTTCATTTCTACAATAAGAGAGAAAATCTTTTAAGAAAAACACAATTTGCTTCGGTTTTGTCGTATCTCGCAATCCTCTAAGCATATATTGTTCTAGTTCATCCATAGAGTTAATCTTTCCATTCACATACTTAGACATGGCATGAATAAACACCTCAGTATCCTGTGCGTCTGTTAAGTCCACTACAAATGTATCTTCATCAGTTACTATCTTGTCTCGCAACAAATCATACTCTGATTCTTCCAAATAAATAATTTCATTATGAGGCGGATCTATCGTTTCTGTCCAAGAAGTCTCTTGCACATAGTATAACTTGCACAGCTCTAATGGTATGGATGACCAAGATTCCATAGCTTCTGTTTCAACAGCCCATCTAGGCATAACATTACCAGCAAAAAACGTCCACACCAATAGAGCATCTAAATCTCTATGCACATTAAAAGAAAATATGTCCCTCAAATAACCTAGAACTCCACTTTTTCTTTTCATCGCTATATCCAGATTTCTAAAAATGATATAGAGTTCTCGAACTGGTTCCACTCCTTTAGCATTACCATACAATAGGATATCTTCCAAATGATATAAATTTATAATTCTTTCATCAATGAGAAACTTTTCCTTAACAACCTTGTATATATCATCCCAAGTATCAATATGATTTCCATCAAACTCTATGATCATTCTATGGTCCGTACTATTCTCCATATGCAAAGACCTATACTGCTTTTCCGAAATCGCTTCCATAGAAACTATACCTGCCAATGGATTTCCCCCTTTCTCTTTTTATATTCTAGCAGAAAATTTATACATTCCACCATTTAGTAAGTATATATATACCCTCGATACAAACAGCACTATAAAAAATATATTTTAAAATATTGCGCGCTGTCAAATTAAACCAATACAATAACTCTTTATGTGTCCAATAATAATATCCTACAATCGTATATAGAATCAGCACTAAAGAGTTCCACTTTATCAAATAATTTGTAAAGCCATAACGAACATATATAAAAAAAGCCACGATGAACAACAAGGTACGTATCAGATGAATCACTACATTTGTAAAAACAGTATATCCTTCGTGTTTATATTTCCAACAATACACACATAAAGGAATCAACCCTATGCAATGATAAAAGAAAAACAAAGTATCTTCTGTTTCAGCACCATAATCATGCAATGTATTAAGTACAAGTTTAACTAGTTCAAGCATGATCCACCTCTTTTAGTGAAAATACTAACCTTTTTAGAAATCTAAAAAGACCACTATTACTACTAAATCCAGCTAGTATAAAACATAATCCATTAAAAGGAGGAATGAATATTAAAATCGCCCAAATTGGTGGTATCTGCATAGATCTAAATCGTTTAATAATAAAAAGAAACAACAAATACTGTATACCACCTACAAACAATAATGCTATTACAATTAAAACCTCAAGACTTACTCCATTTTTTCTAAAATAGCTCCAGGTATACCTACTCCCCAGCCCCATAAAAAAATCCACCATAGACTTTTCCAAAAATCTTTTGCAGTCATAGGTTTATATGCATTGAAAGTATCTTTTATCCTCATTTATATCCACCAATTCTCTCTATAGAACATCTAACAAACAATATACTTCTCAATTTATATCTAATTATATTTTATCACAACAAATATCCATCTCCTAGAATTGCCCTCATTCGCAGATCATCTCAGGGTGTTCCTATTCTCTTGAGCTTACATGTTTAGAAGATTGGAACATGTGCCTGAACAAACATTATGAAATACCGTTTGTGAAGGTATATGTTCCAATCTTCCCTTGCTCAACATCAGAGTAGAACAGCCCCAAGATGGAATAGAATAGAAAAGACTCCTATAGGATAATCCCCATAAGAGTCTTTTCGTCTTGCAGTATGTTGTCATGCTTAGATGACTATATAATAACTTCGTTCAGCAGCAAACCAACTTACACATTCGCTGACTCACCGGAGTTGAAGTTACTAACTAAATTATTCCGGCTTTTTAAATTTTGGAGATGTTGGACATGTTTCAGGAGTCACGTCTTTACGAGCCCCTAAGTCACCGCTGCGATCTACATACGTAGTATGCAACAATTCATGCGCAATATGTCCTAATGGTTTTTCCAAGAAATTAGCGTATGCATCTTTAATTTCAGGGTTTTCATAGGAAGAACGAAGCTTCATGTTGGAATCCCAATTATAAAGACCATCGATACGCTCACCTTTTACTTTATTAGCTACTGGTAATTTTGCACGTGGTTGTCCACCACCGCCGATACAGCCACCTGGGCATGCCATCATTTCGATGAAATCATATGTTTTACCAGATTCTTTTAGTTCATTCAAGAATTCACGGATATTTTTACCACCATGGCAAACAGCCACATTGATGGTGTGTCCACCGATTTCTACGGTTGCTTCTTTCACACCGTCCATACCACGCACATCTGTTAAGTTAAGAAGTGGAGCAGGAGATGGTTCATCACCAGTGATGAATTTGTAGGATGCACGCATCGCTGCTTCCATAACACCGCCAGTATTACCGAAGATAACACCGCCACCAGTAGCAGCACCGATGAATTTATCGTATGCAGAGTCTTCTACTGCGGCAAAATCTAATTCTGCTTCACGAATCCATTGTGCAAATTCACGTGTAGTGATACAGATATCTGTATCTGGACCCAAGTCTTCGCCAGTGAAACGAGCTGCATTATTTTGCTCAGGACGACGAATTTCCGCTTTTTTAGCAGTACAAGGAGCGACAGACACGGATACAATTTTCTTAGGATCAATATTCATATTTTTTGCAAAATATGTTTTTACCATAGCAGATTCCATAGCGATACAACTACGAGCTGAAGAAATATGAGATACGTATTCTGGGAAGAATGTTTCACAGAATTTTACCCATGCTGGACAACAGCTAGTAAATTGTGGCAATGGACCTGTGCCATGTAATTTACGTTCTAATAATTCGTTCGCTTCTTCCATGATAGTTAAGTCAGCACCGAAGTTAGTATCAACTACATAGTCAGCACCTAACGCGCGAAGCGCACCTACCATTTTACCTTCTTGGTATGTACCAGGCTCAAATCCAAATTCTTCACCGATGGATACACGAACAGCTGGTGCTGTTTGGATAACCACGATTTTCTCTGGATCGGCAATGGCTTCTTTTACTTTATCTAATTCTGTACGTTCGTACATTGCACCAAATGGGCAAATTACCGCACATTGACCACATTGGATACAAATAGGATTATCTCCTGTTGCTTCCAAATCGTAGTAATCAAGTACGCTCATAGTGTCAGCACATGCTTTACGACAAAGAGTACAGTTCTTACATTTTTCTAAATCGTGAATAATCGCCACATTATCCTCAGCAATAGGGGCACGGCGATCAAGATGTTGGAATCGACTTTCGAAACTCATTATTATGCACCTCACATAGTGTAAACAATACTAGTTATGTATTCATTAACTTTCCGTCATATTATAACAAAAATAAGCATATAATGTGTAAAAAATCTATTGTACAAATTATAAGGTATTCATTTTTGTTATGATAAAAATCACGTTTTCCACCTGAAATATATTTTTATATTATTTTTTTAATATATATTAACATTCCATCATATTTTGCAACACAATTTATATGCTTTATATTTCAAAATCCATATACCCCTAAATGTACTAGGATTTAGCCCTCAGGAGCACAAAACAGGAGAGTTCCCCCTCCTGTTTCTATTTTATTTCAGCTCAAATAATGGAGTATTCTTCGCTTGATCCCCCAAGGCTGTTTGTGTAAATGTATTAATGAATTGTTGTACTGCCAATGTAGGAGTTAAACGTCCCTCAATAACTGCATCTTCAATGCCTCCACGACAAGATACAATTTCTGGTGCACGATAGAACAAGTTTTGTAAATGTTCTTCCACCATGGAATATACCCACGATAAAGTTTGGTCACGACGACGTGCTTGTAGCACTCCATTACCTTTACATTGTTCCATGAATTTTTCAATAACACCTTGCCACAATTCCATGATGCCATCACCAGTGTAGGCAGAGCATGTGTAGGCATGAGTTGTCCACTGTTCCGTGGCATCACGAATAAACCATAAAATACGTTCGTATTCTTGGCGTGTCACTTTGGCCCGTTGTAAATTATCGCCATCAGCCTTATTGACTACTATGGCATCTGCTAATTCCATAACACCTTTTTTCATGCCTTGCAATTCATCTCCAGCACCAGTCAATACAACGAGTAAGAAGAAGTCGACCATGGAGCGTACTGTGGTTTCACTTTGACCAACCCCTACGGTTTCTACTAAAATCGTATCATACCCAGCGGCCTCACATAATAGCAAGGTTTCTCTACTTTTACGGGTTAAACCGCCCAGTGTCCCTCCTGATGGGGATGGACGAATGAATGCATTCGGCTCTCGTGAAAGTTGTTCCATCCGCGTTTTATCCCCTAGGATAGAACCTCCGGTCACTGTACTCGATGGATCCACAGCAAGAACCGCTACTTTATGACCGTTTTGGCATAGTTTTGTGCCTAGCGCTTCAATTAAGGTCGATTTACCAGCCCCAGGCACCCCTGTAATTCCTACACGGGTGGATTTGCCTGTGTATGGTAACAAGCGTTGGATAACTTGTTGTGCCATTTCAAAATGAGCTGCTGCGTTACTTTCAATTAATGTGATGGCACGGGATAAAATCATACGATTACCTGCCAGTACGCCTTCCACATAGTCATCGACGGTCAATTTTTTCCGTTTGACCACCTTAGGGGCTACCGGTTTTTGCGGTGCATTCGTATGTTCATCCATACCATCATGACCACCATCTACGCCACGCATGACACGGCATGCAAATTTATCATCTTTCTCCTCAGGAACCCAAGAAGGCTTATAGGTATCATCACTCATAAGACACCCTCCTTTCACCGATTCGAATATGACAAACACGCAATCAGTAGCCAGCTACAAAGTAGCACGAGGCACTGACTACGTGTCATGTCTTACTTATATGCGAGTATAGAATCATCTAATTAGATTATTCTTCCTCTTCTAAGCGTTCTTCTAATAATTCGAGAACTTTTTTAGCACATACTGGAATGATTGTACCAGGTCCAAAGATTGCTGCTGCACCATGCTCATAGAGATAATCATAATCTTGAGCTGGGATAACGCCACCGATAACAACCATAATATCTTCACGGCCTAGCTTTTTAAGCTCTTCACATAATTGAGGCATCAATGTTTTGTGACCAGCTGCTAAGGAACTCATACCTACGATATGTACGTCATTATCTACTGCATCTTTTGCTGCTTCTTCTGGAGTTTGGAATAAAGGTCCGATATCTACGTCATAGCCCATATCTGCGAAGGCTGTAGAAATTACCTTAGCTCCGCGGTCGTGACCATCTTGACCCATTTTCGCTACGAAAATACGTGGACGGCGACCATGTTTCTCTTCAAATTTTTCAGTCATGCTGCGTACTTCTGTGATGACATCATCATCGCTGAATTCGCTGCTGTATACGCCAGAAATAGAGCGAATAATCGCTTTATGTCGGCCACATACTTTTTCAACTGCATCAGAGATTTCACCTTTAGAGGCACGAGCACGAGCTGCTTCTACGGCTAATTCAAGCAAGTTTCCTTCTCCTGTTTCCATCGCTTTTGTAATCGCATCCAAACAGCTACGTACTTTGTCATTGTCACGATTAGCACGCAATGTTTTCAAGCGTTCGATCTGTGCCAAACGTACAGCTGTATTGTCTACTTCCAAGATATCTAATGGATCTTCTTTATCAAGGCGTAAGTAGTTAACACCAACGATTTTTTCACTGCCGGAGTCAATGTGTGCTTGGCGACGAGCTGCCGCTTCTTCGATACGCATTTTTGGAAGACCTGTATCAATCGCTTTAGACATACCACCCAAGGCTTCAACTTCTTGGATATGAGCCCAAGCTTTACGGATTAATTGGTTTGTCAAGAATTCTACGTAGTAAGAACCGCCCCATGGGTCGATAACTTTACATACATTAGTTTCATCTTGGATATACAATTGCGTATTACGAGCGATACGCGCCGAGAAGTCTGTAGGCAACGCAATCGCTTCGTCAAGAGCGTTTGTATGCAAGGATTGGGTATGACCCAAGGCTGCTGCCATCGCTTCGATACAAGTACGAGTGATGTTATTGAATGGATCTTGTTCTGTTAAAGACCAACCAGATGTTTGGGAGTGAGTACGCAATGCCATAGATTTAACATTTTTTGGACCAAAGGATTTAACAATTTTAGCCCATAACATACGGCCTGCACGCATTTTAGCGATTTCCATGAAGTAATTTTTACCCATCGCCCAGAAGAAGGATAAGCGCGGTGCGAATTGGTCAACTGTAAGACCTGCTGCCACACCAGTACGCAAGTATTCCAAACCATCGGCCAATGTGTAACCTAATTCGATATCCGCTGTAGCACCTGCTTCTTGCATATGGTAACCGGAAATGGAAATACTGTTGAATTTAGGCATGTATTTAGATGTATAGGCAAAGATATCACCAATAATACGCATAGATGCTGCTGGTGGATAAATGTAAGTATTACGCACCATGAACTCTTTCAAGATATCATTTTGGATCGTACCTGCCATAACGGATTTATCTACGCCTTGTTCTTCACCGGCTAAGATATAGAAGGCCATAACTGGTAATACAGCACCATTCATTGTCATAGATACAGACATTTGATCCAATGGAATACCAGAGAACAAGATTTCCATATCTAGAATGGAGTCTACCGCAACGCCGGCTTTACCAACGTCACCGACTACACGAGGGTGGTCGGAGTCATAACCACGGTGTGTGGCCAAGTCGAAGGCGATAGACAAACCTTTTTGACCTGCCGCTAAGTTACGACGGTAAAAGGCATTGGATTCTTCCGCTGTGGAGAAACCTGCATACTGACGTACTGTCCAAGGACGTTGTACATACATTGTGCCATATGGTCCACGAAGATACGGAGGAATACCCGCTACATATTGTAAATGGTTACATTGATCATAAATGGAGGCATCATACACAGGACCCACATCGATTTGTTCCATAGTACGAATGAAGTTGTCATCATAGGACTTGCCAGTTTCAGCTTGTAATTGCTCTTTCCATGCATCGAAATCGGATGCTTTTGGGCTAGCAGCTGTAAAAGGAATATTTCTAAAATCCGGAATCATCTACATCATTCCTTTCTCGCGTTGCATTGCTAATAATGTTTGATAGCAATTGGAGCGTACACTAATATAATCATCCATGCCTGCTGCATCGCAAAGTTCTTTCAACTCTGGAGATGGAGCCCCTGCCAAGAATACTTTCATAGCTGGGCGATCGGCTTTGATTGCTTTTGTCACTGCTGGTGCCAATTCTGGGTATGTATCGTCAGTGGAACATACGATTGTCACATCTGCATTCGATTCTAAGGCAGCTTCAACTGCTTCGTCTACAGTTGGGAATCCATCATTTGTAAGCACATCAAATTCAGCTACTTGCATGAAAGAAGTAACAAAATCGGCTCTCGCTT
The DNA here is from genome assembly GCF_003992085.1 of Veillonella sp. CHU732. Taxonomy (NCBI): domain Bacteria; kingdom Bacillati; phylum Bacillota; class Negativicutes; order Veillonellales; family Veillonellaceae; genus Veillonella; species Veillonella sp. CHU732. The sequence continues at coordinate 9,383 of NZ_RQVC01000004.1, read as the reverse complement.
TATGTTGAGGAATTGGACCCATGTTAGCCAAGAAGATTTTAACATTGTCCCCATTATGTGTTTCTTTGAAGTTTTCAGTGCGCATACGCAATTCTTCGTATTGTTCTGTCCAACGATGAGATAGAATTGCTTTCACAGTGATACCTTCACTGCCATCTGCTAAGGCTTCAAAAACTTGTCCAAAGCTAGCGCCCGCTACTAATGCAGTATACGCAGCACTTACCAAAGAACCAATTTCACTGAAGTCGGATTCTTGTAGTTTTTTTAGAGCTAATTCAGCTGCATCAGTTGTACCCACATTAGCTAATGCTGCTACACGAGCTTGGCGTAAGCCCTCAAAATCTACCACTGGTACTTCTAGTAATTCTTCCGTCATATTTGGATACATGTTACTACCAACGGCACGATCTTTACGAGTTGCCAAGTTTTTAAAGCGGCTTTGTAAAATAGCATCCACAGCTTCTTGCGTTTCACCAGATACTAATGTTTCTAAGATGCCACCTTTACCTTCTAATTCTTGGAACAATGCCCAAGATTTTTCAGTCAATTCTTCTGTCAATGGTTCTAAGTACCAGCTACCACCGGCAGGGTCAACTGGTTGAATGAAGTTGAACTCTTGTTGCTCCATGATTTGAATATTACGGGCAATACGGCGAGAGAATTCATCACTTGGACGAATGCAGCCATCAAGAGGTCGTACAAACATACCATCCATACCACCTACTACTGCGGAGAAGGATTGAGAACCAGCACGTAATAAGTTTACATATGGATCAAATACAGTTTGTGTAAAGTGAGATGTACTTACGAACAAGTTAATTTTCTTCGCTTCTTCATCACCGCCACAATGTTCAATAATTTGAGCCCATACCATTTTTATAGCACGTAGTTTAGCTATTTCCATGAAGAAATTAGCTCCTACACTGACATGGAAACGAATTTGTTTTGCAAATGTATTCACATCGATACCACGGCGTTCCATTTCACGCAAGTATGTGACAGCTGTAGACATAGCAAAGCCTAATTCTTGTACGTCATTGCCACCGCCATTATGGTATACATCTGTATCTACCAAAACTGTGCGCAATTGTGGTGCATGTGCAGATGCCCAAGCAATGGTATGTGCCATATCATCAAAATATTCGTCCATAGGGCGTGGTAAATGACCATCTTGTGCCAAAGTACCAATTGGGTCCGCCCCAATCATACCGGACAAGGATTTTACATCCACCCCTTGCGATTCGCAAAGCGCATGTAATGCAGCCGCCCAGCATACGCTACTAGCACCTGTACGAATATCTAATTCTTTTGTAGTTAAGTCCATGCCTTTTAATAAAGCTTCCACTTCTTCTACAGTAGACAAAGATACCCCTACATCAGCTACATCTTTAGCTTCGGCTTTCGTAGCATCTTGTCCTTTCCGTGTAGCACTGTCCAGTGTGAAACTGATAGCTGTGCTACCTTTATCTAATTCAAATTGTAACATGTCATGCATGTCAGCAATTGTTTTTCCGTCACAACGTTGTGCAATTGTCCAAGGTGTATGGATATATCCACTAGCTTTCGCACCCCGTAAATTGCTATCACGACCAGGATATGTCAAGTTTTGAGTCAATCCCTCTTGGTCGCTCAACCAATACATTGGTTGTAAAGTAATTCCTTCGTATGTTTTTGTATACATACTTTTTTGGAAATCTTTCCCTTTCAAGATACCTTCTACCGTCGTTTTCCACTCCTCGTAGGTAGGGATAGAAAACTCATCAAACGATACATCTGGTAGCTCAAACTGTTCTTCGTGAACTTGTGGTTCATGATGCTTGTCTTGTCCCATAGTCTAGCTTCCTTTCTCTGACCACATAGGCATACGTTCCCTTACTCAAACCACTTTTCTAGTGAGATTTGCCTCATCATAGAGATTCTAATAGCTTATGTAATCGTTGCAGCTCTCATAAAAATAAAATAAACAATTAGAAACTGGGTATACCCTACCCACACCTATAACTCATCACCCTACCTAGTCTCTTACTGAAAGATATAACTATCATTCATAAAAGAAAAACCGTTTTCGATTGAAAACGGTAGGTTATGATTTAGCGTATGCACTTAGCGCAAAACCATCTCTACCCGTCTCTCGCGGATCTAACGACATGCTTCTTACGGCAGTTCTTCTGACTCAGGATCTTCGCTACGCTTCGCCTTCCCAGTTTCCCAGTGACGCTACATGAAGTTTCGCTCCCCTTTACAGCGGCGGGACCGTGTTGGCTTTTCACCAAGCTTCCCTATTAAGCCTCGCGGCACCAGTAAGGCGAATATAAAGTTATACCTTGATTATAAACTGTTTTATGAAAGAATAGAACGGCATTTACAGGCTATAACAACATTTCACATCGATATAATTTTCAGTTATCATAAGATACCTATAATGCATTTTACAGTCTTACTAACGCAATGGTTAGCATCTATCTCATAATAGACCGTCTATTCATTACTAACAGTTATTTAATGCATAATCAACATTTATTCTCAATATAAAACAGAGGTACGCCTACAGTAGCATACCTCTGTTCTATCGCTCATATTCTATTACAATAGCTTATTTCTTTTTCCATTCCATGACTTCAAAACCATAGTTACGAATATGTTCTTTCAATAGTTTTAAATATTTTTTCGCAATGGGACTTGGCTCTAGCATATGTGGCATTAAGTACCCCATAGTCATCGTATCTTCTACATCTAGAGGAATGGCGATGATCTTATCGTCATTTAATTCACGGCTTAAAATACCAGAACTAATAGTATATCCATTCAAACCAACCATTAGATTGAAAATAGTGGCACGATCCGATACTTTTATGGTCATTTTTCTGTCCAAAGTACTTAAAATTTCCTCTGAAAAATAGAAGGAATTATCTTCTCCCTGATCATAGCACAAGTAAGGGAAATCCTCTAGTTCTTCCAAGGTAATTTTATCTTGGTTTGCCAAGGGATGTTCGCGGCACAAAAATACATGTGGTTCCGCTTCAAATAATGGGTAGAACGTCAATTTATACTCTTTAAATAACTTTTCCATCACTTGACGATTAAAATTATTCAAATACAAAATACCCAATTCGCTTTTGAAAGTAGCTAAATCCTCAAATATATTTTGCGTTTCTGTTTCCCGCAAACCAAATTGATATTCATCAGTATCTACACTTTTAATAAGCTCTACGAAAGCATGTACCACAAAGGCATAATGCTGAGCAGAAATAAAGAAGTGTTCTTTTCGTTTGGTATTCGATTTATATCGCTCTTCTAATAATTGAATTTGATCTAGTACTTGTCGAGCATAAATCATAAATTCACGTCCATCATGGGTTAAGGTTACCCCTGACTTAGTACGCAACAATAATTGAACACCCATTTCGTGTTCTAGTTCTTTTACCGCATTGGATAAGCTAGGTTGGGATAAATATAATTCCTTAGCCGCTTCATTAATAGATCCTTTTTCTGCAATTTTTTCTAAATATTGTAATTGTTGTATTCTCATCTGTTTTGGCCTTTTCTATATCTATCATGAAGTACATCCTTTTTCATTACTTTCATAGGAATGAAAAACCTAACGAGTAAGGTACGAATACTTACACGTTAGGTACTTCATGTTGTTAACGATTCCATTATTCACCCTCAGGGGGTAATAGTCTTGTACAACTATAATACATAAAAGACCACTCATCGTCAACATTTAATTTCTATCAAATCCTTAGGAATTATAATCAATCCCTATCTTATGCCTCTTTCACTCATTAATGGAAAATTAAAATACAAATCGTGGAGGTAATGAATGTAATTAATACTGGCACTGCAGTTCGTTTTACTAAATCAAAACTAGATATATTTGCCACACCAGCTACTGCAATCATTACCGCACTAATTGGGCTCAACAAACGTCCTACAGAAGCCGCATTTTGCATGCCTAGTAGCATGGTAATCGCATTACCACCTAATTCTTTAGCAAAATTCGGCACTAATGGCGAGAATGCAAACATAGAGGCTACACCAGAGCCCATAACAATGCTCAATACTAAGATAATCACAGATACGATAACACCCACCATATCTGCTTGAATAGAGAAGGTTTTAATGAATGCTACAAACTCATTCACAATTCCTAAGGATGTCAAACCGAATGCAAAGGTTTCCCCTGCTACAATCAAGGTTACCGTATTGGTAAATTGGTCCCCCATACCTTTAAAGAAAGTTTGAATAGATGCAGCTACCTTTCGGAAATCACGTAAGCGAATCAATTCAAATATCATGGCGATGAATAAGCTTAGGAACATAGCCAAGTTAACATTCATCTTAATGCCTGCAATACCATATTTACTAAATCCTAGCATAAATACAAGCGGTAAAAATGGCAATATTAAATACGCAAGAGGTCCTACTGCTACTTCTTCTTGTGGTTCTGTATGTACAACTTCGGAAGGAACATGACCGGATTTTTTATCCATGTATTGTTGCCATATGTAATGTGCAATAGCTGTCACAATACCACTGATAATGTATACCTTCAATTGATAGCCTACGAAGTATTCTTCTACTCCTAAGCCCACCGTTTTAGACACTAATAAGCTTGTAGCAGAAGCTGGTCCAATGTCCAACAAATGGCCAGTGGCTACCGCTGCCGCTGCCCCTACCGGGCTTACGCCTAAACGCACCAAGATAGGGAAGATGGTCACCATCATCAACATCGCTAGACCAGATGCACTTGGGATTACCAAGGACATAAACATATTTAATAAGAATGTTAAAGATAATACTAAATAAGGAGCTTTCATCGCTTGCAAGGGTTTTATTGCAGTTGTAACCAATCGAGAGCTAGCACCGATATGATCCATGTATTTAGCAAAGCCAGTACATGTCATAATCATAAGACCCAACCCTGCTGCATCCTTTGCAGTGGTGTTATTAATCCACTCAAAGGCATCGAAGAACATCATACCTGTTCCTTTTTTCGCATCTACGAACTCCGTTGTATAGCCAAGGAAGTACGCCCCTAGCATCATAATTAAACCACCTAAGAGCAATACTGTTTGTGCTTTAAACTTTTTAATCACCAATGTACCTGCGCCTAAAATTACAATAGCGCACAACAATAAATTCATAACTACTTCTCCTTTACCTATGAAGATAGGCTAATTAATAATTTGCTTTCGACTGTTGAAAGTCTTCTTGAATCTGAGCCAATAAGCCCGGTGTGGTGAGAATTTCCTCTACTGTAAGAGCAATCCCTTTAGCTCCGTACATAATAGCATCCTCTGCTAATTGAGTTTTTCCATTATTTAGCCATTCTTGAGAATGACTAGTCACACCTCTACCTACAAATTTAACACGTAAACAAGCTCCTGGTACGCGGAACGTAACACTGGAAAAGTCAGTAGAACCAGTTACCTTTCTCGGTTCTGAAATATCTGGCGCGCCTACGATTTCCGCATTCTTTAAGAGTAAATCATTTAAGCTTTGCACATTAACCTTATTATCATAGGCTTTTACTTCGTCCCATTCCATAGTAGCTCCCACTTGCAAGGCTGCCCCTTGCGCCACTTGTTTCACGCGCTCCACCACTTCATCTAAGCGAATGCGACTAGAGGAACGAATATACCACTGTGTACACGCATAATCTGGCACGATATTGGCCGCCTTACCACCATCCGTGATAATCCCATGCATGCGTACTTCTGTAGGCACATGCTCTCGAAGATATTCCATACCATTAAAGAACAACAATACCGCATCTAAAGCACTGATGCCTTTTTCTGGAGCAATCGCTGCATGAGCCGATTTGCCATGGAACTTAATATTCACTAAATTAAGGGCCAAGGACTTGCCATCTACCGTTGTAGAGTCACTACCGTGCATCATGAAAGCCACGTCTAAATCGTCAAAAACGCCTTCTTTTGCCATTACCAGCTTACCCGATGCCGTTTCCTCTGCTGGCGTCCCATACACCACCAATGTAGCTGGTACTTGCAAGGTACGACGTAAAGCAATAGCTGCTGCACAGATGGAAGGACCTTGCAGATTATGTCCACAAGCATGCCCCAAACCTTCTAAGGCATCATATTCACAGAGAAGCCCAATTTTCTGTCCTCCTCCTTGCACATGGTACACAGCACGAAATGCGGTTTGTAAACCACTCACTTCACGGTCTACAGTAAACCCTTCACTTTCCAGTAAATCTGTTAATTTACCATGGGCTAAAAACTCTTCATTCCCTAGTTCTGGATGGTCGAAGAAAAAATCATTTAATGTTTTCATGGATCCTCGCAAGGATTCAATTTCTTCTAGTAATTGACTCATCACTTTCTCCTTTCTTGCACAATAGGCATGCACAACTCTATGACTACAGGAATTACATTCCCTCATTTTTCTCTTTTTCTGAAAGTCCTACTATAACTAACTAGCAATAGCAGTATTCCGAATACTTCTATTATATAGATTTCTACTGAAAGTTCCAATACATATGGCATACGATTCTCCTATTTTCTCTATGCTAATTTCATATGCATATCTCTAGACTCTAACTTTCATTATATTTTTATAGTTTCTGACTATAACATACTATACATATTAAGAATTGGTCTATATAGAAAAAAATTGGTATCATAAGAACATGTTTTATAGATATGAAAGGAACCAGCCATGAGCGCAACTATACAACAAAAACGACCAACATTATCTTACGAAATATTCCCTCCTAACACACAAGTAGGCGACGAAAAAATCATTACCGTCTTAGACGAGTTAAAAAGCTTAAAACCAGAGTTCATCTCTGTTACCTGCAGCAATAAACAACGCAATATTGAAGAAACAACCATAAAGTTATCCAACTATGTACAAAATACATTGCATATCCCTACAAAAGCCCATTTACCAGCTATTTATTTATCTAAAGAGCAAGTGCGCTCCGTCATTGATCAATTAGATCAACTAGGCATCCATAAGCTACTAGCACTTCGTGGTGATATTTTAGAAGATCTACCACCAGTAGGAGACTTTAAATATGCTTCAGAACTCGTACATTTTGTAAAAGAGTATGCTCCGCATTTCCAAGTTTCTGGCGCTTGCTATCCAGAAGTACATCCAGATTCACCTAACCAATTACAGGACATTAAATTCTTAAAAGAAAAAGTGGATGCTGGCTGTGAACTATTAGTCACACAATTTTTCTTAGATAACAATGTATTCTATGACTTCCAAGAAAAATGCGCCTTAGCAGGCATTGATGTGCCAATCTTAGCAGGGGTAATGCCTATCATCAACCGCAACCAAGCCTTACGTCTATTAACAAGCAATGCTACTGCTATTCCACGCAAATTTAAGGCTATTTTAGACAAATATGAGCATGATCCAATCGCCCTTCGTGATGCTGGCCTTGCTTACGCCTTAAATCAAATCGTAGACCTTGTAACAGAAGGCGTATCTGGTATTCATTTATACACAATGAACCAATCTAATACAGCTTTGTATATCGAAAATGCAGCACGTTCTTTATTTAGTTCACCTATTTATGAAAGTATATAAATAAGATTAACCGTATAGCCTTCAACACTTATAGCATACAGACAAATTATAATAAAAATGCTCTACACAGTGTCTCTCTCAAAGAGAACCTAAGTAGGGTATTTTTTATACATTTTAGCCCTACTAGTATAAATGTGTTGCCCGAACAAACCTACAAAATAAAAGAGGAAAGTTGATTGAAATACATCAACTTTCCTTTATTGGTTCTATAATATATATATTTTTTTTGGGGAATAGCAAAAGCCATCCTTCTCAAACCTTTTCTATTCGTCTCATTATTCATTTTGTAAAGAAAATTAAATGATATGCTTATTTTTATATAAAAATAGTCATTCCATTCAGTTTCCTTGCATTTTAAATCTCGACAGATAAGAATTGACTAGTCATACTTATGCTTTATCCATATCCTCTAAATATAATGTCGTGGTACCCGCTCTGAAAAATTACAGAATATTTCATAGGGAATGGTCCCCACCAAATAAGCCAACTCAAGTGCTGTAATACTCTCTTGTCCTTGTTGTCCCAATAGTACAACAGCATCTCCTGGAGCTACGGTAATATGACTTGGCACTTTCACCATAAATTGGTCCATGCAGATGCGCCCTACAATAGGACAGCGTGTACCATGGATCAGTACAGAGCCTTTATTAGACAACGCCCTAGGATATCCATCAGCATAACCCACAGGTATAGTAGCGATTGTTTCCTCAGCCATCGTTGTATAGGTACTTCCATAACCGATAGATGACCCTTTCGGTAAATGTTGTACATGTACTACCTTACTATATAAACTCAAAGCTGGTTTCAATCCCAATCGATTAGGCACATCCATGGAAGGCATAATGCCGTATTGAATAATACCTGGTCGAGCATCGTTAAATAGACTATCTTTCACCGCCAATAAACCTGCACTATTGGCTAAAGAAAAGCGATAGTCCTCAGCACGATTGGTACGAATTAACTCCACCACATCTCGAAATTGTTGTACTTGTTGATTGGCATGGGTTTGATCCGCAGCATCACCATTAGCTAGGTGTGTAAAAAATCCATCTACTCGTAAATATTCATAAGATTCTACTGTTTCTAAAAATGCTAATACATCCTCCGGCTTACTACCGATACGATGCATACCTGTATCTACAGCAATGGCGCACTCTACAATAGTTTCATGTCGACGAGCACATTCATTCAACGCTTCTAAATCTGTAGATTCACAAATAGCAGGTCTAGAATGCCCTTCTATCACTAAATCAAAGGATTGGGGCAACGTCAGACCTAATAGATAAATAGGTACCGTTATACCCGCCTCACGTAAAGGAATCGCCTCTTCTGGAAAAGCTACGGCTAGCGACTCATACCCTTCCTCTACGGCAATACGTCCTACCATAACACTACCATGTCCATAAGCATTTGCTTTCACCACCGCAGTACTCGTGCACCACTCTGGTAAACAATCTTTAATTTTTCGTAAATTACTTCGTATTTGTGCTGTATCAATTTCTACATATGTAGGTCTCACACATTCACCTTCTTATTATTAGTATATAAAACCTAGTATTAACTACTATTTATTAAACTATTATAATAGCTCCTAACTATTCTAAATGATTATTTGCATTACTAATGTACCATGCTATAAAAGTATATGCAATCCTTTTAGAATATTTCTTTTAATACCTTTCATAAAAAGGACTGACTACAAAATCTTACAAACAAGATTCCGAGTCAGTCCTTATTTATGGCTCTTTGTCAAATGTGGGGGCTACTCATGTAAAAGCTTTTAGCGCTAGCTATGGAAATAGCTAGCGCTATTCTTT